>JAUYAO010000040.1 GCA_030692565.1 Nitrospira sp. | reverse complement strand
GATCATGTGGTCCGGCCAGTACGAATACATGCAGCGGGTGCGGGAGCGGCTCACGATCTTCATTCCCCTCACGCTCGCCATCATCTTCGTGCTGTACTACTTCACCTTCCGCTCAGTCGCCGAAACCTTGATGGTCATGCTCGGAGTCCCGCTGTCTATGGTGGGAGGGGTCTGGGCGCTCAGCCTGCTCGACTACAACATGAGTATCGCCGTGTGGGTCGGGCTGATCGCACTGGCCGGGGTCGGAGCCGAGACCAGCGCGATCATGCTGGCGTATTTAGATGGAGCCTGTGCTCGACGACAAAAGGCCGGCACGCTCCGCACCCTTTCTGATCTGTTCGAAACGGTCCAGCAAGGGGCGTTGGAACGCATCCGACCGGTGATCATGACCTCGCTCGCTAACATTGTCGGACTGATGCCGGTCATGTGGGCCACGGGGACCGGAGCCGACGTGATGAAGCGGATCGCGGCCCCCATGGTCGGCGGGATCTTCACCGCGATGCTCCTGACCCTGGTGGTGATTCCGGCGATCTATGTTATCTGGCGCTGGCAGACGGAGGGCAAGCGGGAAGGGACGAGAGACGTGGGGCACGAGGCAAGAGGAGGCGATCACGTATGAAGAGCACGCATATGAGTTGGAGATGGGCCATCGCAATTGGGCTATTGATGCTGAATCTCGTGATCGGGCTATGGCCGATGCTCGGGCCGTCATCCGCACAGGAGGCCAAGCGGTTCGTGTATAGGGTGGCTGATGTGCCGGGGGACACTCAGGCCTTGCAAACCGTATTAAATGAGTACGGCGGCGGGGGCTGGGAGCTTGTGGTCGTGGCGATAGGAGAGATGCAAGTGCCTCGGCTGATCTTTAAGAAGTAAGGACACGGATTGACGGGGACCCTGGTAATTCCAGGGCTGGATAGCGAGAGGCATTGCCGTGGAACGACTCCGCTCGATGGCGGTGATTGGCTTGGTGGATGTCATCGGCTTGTTCCCCCTGTGGGATGCCGGCACGGGTGCCGATGTCCGGAAGCGTGTCACCGCGCCTCAAGGGGCAGGGTCTTCTCCGCCATGATGCTGACGCTGTTTGTCATCCCCCAGCTTTGTTGATGTGGCGCTGGTGGAAGGAGCGACGAGAGCCACAGATGCGGCCATCCGCAGAAGCGAAGTAATAGGATGTGCGGGTGAGCCAGTAATCCATAGTGAATGGAGGGTTGGATGAAGCGTACAGACCTCATGATGATCCTGGTGCTAGTCGGCGTGTTCATAGGGAGCGGGTGTCAATCGACGCCGAAGCGGATGGCCTTGCCCGCACCCGCCGGCACGAATGCCGCGGCGGCGCGTCACCATGACGAAGGGATTCATGCCTATCACCAGAGTCAGTGGGAGAGTGCGAAGCAACATTTCGACGCGGCGATCGCCGCATCTCCGGAGTTCGCTGAAGCCCACTACAACTTAGGCATGACCTTATATCGACTGAAGGCGATGCAAGAGGGCGACGCGCATTTCATCAAGGCGGCGAATCTGGCGCCCGGGAACAAGGTGATTTGGGATTCTCCGCCTCTGAGGGGTGTGACGGTTCCGGACAAGGAAGTTCCTGGAATGTCGTCGGATGGACACATGCACAGCCACTAGGCCGGAAGGGTGGCTCTCTCCCGCAACCGCAGTGGAGGATTCCTGACAGGCGAGGGGTCGCGAGCATCGTGCCATCATTCTTCACATGGGCAGTGAACGAGTTCACTGCCAACACAGGAGGCCTGTCATGTCGAACGGGCGATGGGTTGCGAGGTTAGGTGCGGTCGGGTTGGTGTTGATGCTCCAAGGCTGTGCGGAAACTTCCATGCAACGGATGATCAATGCGAACGATCATAACGGTCTGGCCACCTACTACACCCAGCAGGCTCAGGAGCTCAGGGAGAAAGCGAAACGGTGGGAGACCACGGCGGAGTACTACGACAAACATTCGGAGCCGCATGGCAAGACGGAGCCCAAGCAGCATGCCGCGCATTGTCGCGCGATCGCTCAAAACAACCTGAGAGCGGCGGATGAAGCCGATGCGTTGGCCCAAGAGCACCGCGCGATGCGTCCGTAGGGGATAGTCCAAGAGGTACGCCAACAATGGGCCAACTCAACGAGTTGGTGGGGCCGTGGACCAGATCCAGCGCTGAAGGCAGGAGGGCCTGCTCCATCGGGGATGGGTCGTGGGGTCGGTGCCACGCAAGTCAGCACTGTTGGACAGGGAGTGGCCAGGTCATGATGAGACGCAGGAACCAAAGCAACAATCGGCGTGCACAAGCGCATAGTGGGCAGGACCCGATCCAGCAAATCCTGAATGCGAGGGCCGTCTTCCTATCTTTTGTGCGCAACCGAATTGGGGATGCTGGCGTGGCGCAGGACCTCTTTCAGCAGAGTGTGCTCCGAGCGATAGAACGCCGATCCTCGTTACGGCGTCGTGAGGATGCCGTGGCCTGGTTCTGCAGCATTCTCCGCCATACCCTGGTCGACTATCTGCGGAAGCGCGCAGTCGAAGCGAAGGGACAGAAAGCCTATCGCCGGGCCCTCATCCACGCAGGGCATGGCAAGGTGCCTCCGTTTGAGGAGGTCGGCGACAACCCATGCAGTTGTGTATACGTGCTGCTGCCCACCCTGCGGCCAAGTTATGCGGAACTCATCCGGCGCATTGATCTCGAGGGGGAGTCATCCAAAACAGTCGCGAAAGATTTGGCGATGACCCGCAATAACGTGAGGGTGCGTTTACATCGGGCACGCCAAGTCTTACGGGCACGCTTGGTGCGTTTTTGTGGTCCGTGCTGTGAGCGCAGTTGTCGGAACTGCAGGTGTGATGTGTCGGCCTTTCCGACGATGGAAAGCCGGGTGCGGCCTTCGCGCGGAGACTCCAAACTGTAATGCTAGAGGGTCCTCAACGTCTATCTATAAGAAGACGTGTGTCAGTGTCTTGGGTTGAGCAGTGGGAAGATACGGGAATCCAGTACAGGTGATGATACGAGACAACGGCAACTCATCGATGCAGTGACAAGGTTCACTGCCACGGCAGGAGGGGTGCCATGTTGAGAGCTAGATGGGTTTTCACGGTATTCGCGGTCGGGCTCGTGCTGGTGCTGCACGGCTGTGCAGAGACCTCAACGCAACGGATGATTAACGCGAACGATCATAACGGCCTGGCAAACTACTATGCCCAGCAGGCGCAGGAACTCAGGGAGAAAGCCAAACAGTGGGAGTTCACGGCCGAGTACTACGACAAGCATTCGGATCCCCACGGGAAAACTGAACCGAGGCAACATGCTGCTCACTGTCGGGCGATCGCTCAAAACAACCTGAAAGCGGCGGACGAAGCGGATGCGTTGGCCCAAGAACACCGCGCGATGCGTCCGCACGGCATGAGTCAGTAAGTGGTGTCGCAAAGCCGTTTCATGGGGTATGGCTCAAGGAGGACAGCATGCAGTGCCTGACGGGATGGCTGGGGATTGGTGTCGCGCTGGGACTCTCGGCCTGTGCCCATACGATGCCGGCAGATGCGACGGTGGTGGATCGGGTCCTGGGAGATCAAGCCTTGCGGGAGCAACTGGTGGCACGAGGCACGCAGGATGAGCACTTTGTGCACGAGGTGCTCCATCAACTCGGACAAGGACCTGACGGGGATCGAAAGCTCGCTCGCCTCCTGGCGGAACATCTCCACCACCATCCGACGCTCGAGCGAACGGTCTTTCAGGAACTGGCGGCGCACCGAGCGTTTCAGGATTGGATACTGGAGAGGTTGCGTGGGCAGCAGGAACCGCATTGAGTCAGGAACTTCTCATGGCGAAGAGGACGTGAGCGCGTCATCGTCCGAGCACTGGTCCGGCGATCTAGTCCGGCGGCTCACGATGCTGTTTGTCGTGGCGGTCCTGGTCAATTATCCCTGGGAGCGCCTGCAGTCGCAGCTCTACGTTCATTCCGGCGGAGCCAGTATTCCGTGGTGGCTCTGTCTGGTTGCGAGTCTGGCAGACGGCCTGTTCGTTGTGGTGATCTTTGGCGTTGGCTGGATGGCCCTAGGTCGCCGAACATGGTTCGAGCAGCCGGGAATCAAAGGCTACCTTGTGATGCTGGTTTCAGGTGTCGCGATCAGCGTCGGCGTCGAGTGGACCACCGTTCATGTGCTGCGCTGGTGGACGTATCGTGAACAGATGCCGCTCGTGCCCATCGTCAACATCGGCCTTGTCCCTATGACCCAGATGCTGGTGCTTCCGCCGCTGATCTTTCGGAGCGTCACCGTCGTCTCTCGGTATGTCAATGGCATGGGCGCCAAAGCCCATGGACAATGAGCACAGAGTGTCATGAAGGCCAATATCGCGAAGAGATTCAGCTTGGTGACCGTTTCGATCCTGTTCGCTCTGTAAAAGGCGGTGAGCCACGAGTTTAAATGGAACCATACGATCATTGACGTCAACGGTGGAGAGTCGGTAGCGAAGAGTGAACGATGATGGCAGGCCTATGCGCGGTGGAAAGAGGAAGTACCATTCGATTGCAGACCAATAGAAAAGGGGGATCGACATGAAGCAGCAACTTGTGAAGGGGAAGCACAACGAAAAGGGCGTCACCACACAGAAGGATCACCTCCAAGAGGGTGCCTTATCCGATGAGCTACGGGAGCGCATCGCGAAGCGGGCCTATGCGCTCTATCTCGAGCGAGGGTGCCGGGAGGGGTGCGCCGTGGAGGACTGGGTCGACGCGGAGCGAGAGATTCTTACGTTCCCCCGAGGGTAGGAGCGAATGTCCTCCTAGCCGACAGGTTCAACGTCGTCGCGACTCTGTAAGGGCGAAGAGAGAAGGAGCCTCACCGATGAACACTGTGAAAGATCCGGTCTGTGGCATGATGATTCCGGCTGGTGAAGGACTCTCCGTCGTCTCTCAGGGACAAGAGTTCCGGTTCTGCTCGGATCTCTGTCAGCGAACCTTCTTGGCCACTCCGGAACGCTACGCGACTGGATCGGCAGGAGCGGCACCGGGCGTCGCGGATGTGGCCAGGCGGATCGCGTATTTTTCGATGGAAGTGGCGGTGAACCAGGGCATCCCGACCTACAGTGGCGGCCTGGGCGTCCTGGCTGGTGACACGTTGCGATCCTGCGCCGATCTCAAGATCCCCATCGTGGCGGTCAGTCTGCTCTATAGGCGCGGCTATTTCGAGCAGCATTTGGACGAATGGGGCAATCAGCATGAACAGCCTGTGCAGTGGGATCCTGCGAGGCTCGCTCGGCTGCTTCCCACGACAGTCCGCGTATCGATTGAAGGCCGCCCCGTCATTCTACGGGCGTGGCAGTACAACATCACCGGCCTCACCGGGTATGTGGTGCCCGTGCTGCTCTTAGATGCCCATGTCGAGGAGAACGCGACCGGCGATCGGGAGCTGACCAATGACCTCTATGGTGGCGATGAACGGTATCGTCTGGCTCAGGAAATCGTCTTGGGGATCGGCGGCGTCAGAATGCTCCAAGCCTTGGGCTACACCCACATCGAACGGTTCCATATGAACGAAGGCCATGCGGCCTTGCTGGCTCTTGAACTGCTGCGCGAGCGCAAACAGAGCGAGCCGGTGTCATGGAATTTCGATAGCGTGAGGCAGGCCTGCATCTTCACCACCCATACCCCCGTGCCGGCCGGCCATGATCAGTTCTCGTATGAGCTGGTGAAGCAGATGCTTGGCGATACAGCGCCACAGGAAGTTCTACAAATGCTGGGCGGCAGAGACCGGCTGAACATGACGCTCCTGGCCTTGAATATGAGCAGCTACGTGAACGGCGTCGCCAAGCGTCACGGAGAAGTCTCGCAGGACATGTTCCCAGGGTATGCCATCGACTCCATTACCAACGGCGTGCATTCGGCCACCTGGACATCTCCCAGCTTCCAGCAGCTCTATGACCGGCATATCCCTGGCTGGCGAACTGATCCCTTCGCCCTCCGCCATGCCATCAGCATTCCGACCCAAGAGATCTGGGCCGCGCATGTCGACGCCAAGCAGCGCTTGCTCGGAGAAGTTCGGAAACGAACACCCGTGCCCTTTCGCGACGATGCGCTGACCATTGGATTCGCACGACGCGCCACCCAGTATAAACGGGCGGAGCTGGTCTTTTCGGAGCTGAGCCAGCTGCTCGACATGGTCCGCACAGTAGGCCCGATCCAATTCATGTTTGCGGGGAAGGCCCATCCCAAGGACGAGCCGGGGAAAGAAATCATTCGGCGGATCATCCGCATCGCCGAGCAGCTCAAGCGGGAGATTCCAATCGTCTACTTAGAGGAATACGACCTGGGCTTGGCCAAGCTTCTCACTGCAGGCGTCGATTTGTGGTTGAACACGCCCCTGCCGCCCCTGGAAGCCTCTGGAACTTCTGGGATGAAGGCCGCGCACAACGGAGTTCCGAGCTTGAGCGTCCTTGACGGATGGTGGATGGAAGGCCATATCGAGGGCATCACGGGGTGGTCCATCGGCCGCGGCCCTTCTGATGGCGCGTCACAGGAAGGGAGCGGTGCTCAGGATGTCCGCGAGCTGTACGACAAGCTGCGCGGGGTAATTGCGCCCTTGTTCTATCAGGACCGAGAGCGATGGAGTGAGATCATGCGGTCAACCATTGCCTTCAACGCGTCGTTTTTCAACACGCACCGTATGGTGCAACAGTATACGGCGAATGCCTATGTCTGATCCTCGATCGAGCCCGTCAACTCGTCCCTGGATCGTGCTCTGTGCCTTTCTGGCGATCACGGGGTTTTTTCTGCTGACTGAGCATCGGGCCCATTTGTTCGGCCTGCTGCCGTATCTGTTGTTGCTTGCGTGCCCACTGCTCCATCTCTTCTTGCATGGCAGGCATCGCCCGCATGAGGCCACGAGCCGACCGGAATCAGAGCCGGCTCACCAGCCTGACCGAGGGGGAGGCCACGGCGATGTCTAACGAATCGGCCTACGGCCTGTGGTCCTTGGTGATCATCAATTCCTTGGTCTTCATCATCTTCGCGTTCAGTTTCACCAGACCACGCACGGCGCGTGATTGGCGGTCACTGAGCGCCTTCGCCGCCTTTATTGTGGCGCTGTTCACCGAGATGTACGGGTTCCCGTTGACCGTGTATCTCCTGTCCGGGTGGTTGCTGCGTCGGCATCCGGGACTTGATGTCTTTTCTCACGAAGCCGGCCATCTGTGGCCGACGCTGCTAGGCATCAAGGCTCACTCCCATTTCGATCTGTTCCATCTCCTGAGCAGCGCCCTCATTGTTAGCGGCTTTGCCCTTCTGGCCTCGGCCTGGAGAGTGTTACATGAAGCCCAACGCACTCATGCACTAGCCATGACGGGTCCCTACGCGCACATCCGGCACCCGCAGTATGCGGGGTTTATCCTGATCATGCTCGGGTTCTTGGTCCAGTGGCCCACGCTCCCGACGCTGCTGATGTTTCCCGTGCTCGTGGGCATGTATGTCCGGTTGGCCCGGACCGAGGAGCGCACCATGCGGCAAGAGTTCGGGGAGGCATACGACCGCTATGCGGCGGTGACTCCCGGCTTCCTGCCAACCCGTCGCCGCCAGCCGCATGAGCCCGAGGACGGAGAAAAACCGGTCTCGCTTTGACTGAGGCTGATCGGTGAGAGGCTAGCAGGACCATGGTCATCTGGCATCTCACCCCTGACGCCCCGCGCTTTCCGTTTTTCGTGAGTGCGGGGCAGCACGTCAATCTTCAGTTCGGCACCTGGCCGATTGAGCACAGCCAGTGGATCTGGATCGACTATCGGGTCATGCACCAGAACGGCAGGGTGCATACTGGACAGGTGGAGGGCACCTGGAATTTCAACCGGGAGGCCAACAGCTACTGGTTTCTCAACGTCGGCCCGTTTGCGGACGGGGATCGCGTGGAGTATCAGTTACGGGGAAGCTCTCCGGACGGGTCCAGCGATGGGGAGCCCTTCTCGTTTGTCGTGAGCCCGAAGCTTCACCTTGCGATTCTTTGGCACCAGCACCAGCCGCTCTACAAGGATCTGCACGCCAAGCGACCACAGGGATCGTACCGGTTTCCCTGGGTGCGGCTGCATGCCATTCGCGACTACATCGGCAATGGGAAGAAGGGACCTAGAGGAAGCACAGTAGTCGTTCAGACCGCGCGACCCTGTGCCGGTCCGACGCACGCCGGCAATAACCGAAGATAAGGAGGGAGCCATGAAACACCAAAAAGAAATGGACCGTGTGTGCGGGATGTGGATCGAGAAGAGCACGGCGCCGGTCACCAGTCAGTATCACGGAGAGACCTATTACTTCTGCGCGAAGGAGTGCAAGGAGCAATTCGATCAGAATCCGGAGTACTACATGAAGGGATTTGAGGGCCGGAAGCCTTGAAGTCGGCGGTGCCGATTTTCTGATGTGGAGATTTGCGCCCATACTCTGCTCGCACGTGAGGCGTTCGTCCCCACTGCAAGGAGCGGCCACTCCACGTATCCTCAACAACTGTGTGCCGAGTGACGTTTTTCCGAGGAATGCCTTCCCGGCATGTTGTTTGCTCGACCGGTTCACATACACCACGGTATTCATCGTGTGCGTATACAGCCCGTGCCTCTGTGGATTTGGGAGTTCACAGTGAGAACATCTGACGCCGCTGACCCACCGATGGTTGCGCCCCAGAACCCACGCTGTCACCGGTGTGGGGGAAGGCACAGTGCGGACCTCTTGGAAAGCTGAGGCCCCCTGCAGTGCAGGTATGGTTCGTGTGGTGTGGCGAGGGGTTCACTGCGGGGAACGAGTGGATGAACGGATTATCGTGAACCGGGCGCCGGTTCACAGCAAAGGGAGACGTGTTGTGTCTGCTTGAAGTCTTGTGAGGACTTGACTCTCTGAAAGCGATTCAAGGTGGCAGGAGACCGCAGCCGTGTGGGGCGACTTATCGATTGGCTGGTCTTCTCGCCAACCGGAGGAGCCTTCAGCCGGTCAGGCAAATGAGGTTGAGGAAGTTCCGGTTCAGGCAGAGGAGGTCCGACCATGATCACGCGCCAACTTATATCTCTGCTGTGGGGCCTGAGCCTTGCCATCGGGCTGCAAGGCTGCGCAGGCCCAGGCGCCCTTCACCTGATACCGAGCAGCGAAGCGGGTCTGGCGAGCTACTACGAGCGGCAGGCTCAGGACTTGCGCCAGATGGCAAAGGACTGGGAGTTTATGGCCGAGTTTTACGAGAAGCATCCGGAACTCGCGCCACGGGGGGAAGCGGCTCGGCACGTGGCCCACTGTCGGGCCATTGCCGACAGTTATCGCAAGGCGGCCGATGAAGCCGAGGCGCTGGGGATTGCACACCGGGAGGCCTCGGCTCAGCGGCTCTTGGACCGCCAGGACCATGCAGGCCTGGCGAAATACTACGCGCAGCAAGCTCAGGAGTTTACGGGAAAGGCGAAGGATTGGGAGTCCCTGGCCGAGTTCTATGAAACACATCCCAAAAAGTACGACACAGTCCAAGCGGCCGAGCATGCCGCTCGTTGCCGCGCGATTGCGGAGAGCTATCGCAGAGCGGCTGCGGAAGCCAAGGCGATGGCAGCCGAACATCGGCCAAGGCTTTAGCGCGCCGTGCTTCCTTTGTCGTCATACCGGGCAAGACCCTGTCGGCTTGGCGGAACGACGTAGCCAAACCGAGTGCTTTCAAAGAAAAGAGGAGGAAAGACTCCCATGCAATTAGGTTCTGACGCTGAAGGACGGAGGCCATTTCTGGCCTGGCTAACTGGATCGATCGCCGCGCTGATTGCGACAACGATCGGAATTCCCCTGTTGGGCTACACCATCTTGCCTGCCCTGAGACGGCGTGCACCGGATTGGGCCGATGCGGGGCCGATCGACTCTCTGGTGCCGGGTCGCCCTGGTGAGCGAGAGCTCGTGCTGTCGGTGACAGACGGCTGGCAGAAGACCACTGCGAAGAAATCCGTGTGGGTCGTCAAGGACGACAAAGGGGCTATAACAGTGTATGCGCCCATCTGTACGCACCTCGGCTGCGGGTACCGTTGGGAGCCTGATAAGGAACAGTTTCATTGTCCGTGCCACCATAGTTTCTTTTCGCGAGATGGGAATGTCTTGGCGGGTCCTGCGCCGCGCTCGCTGGATGTCCTCCCAGCGAAAGTCCAGGACGGGCGGCTCTTGGTCATGTACAAGGAATTCAAATCTGGCGCTTCGGCGAAGATCGAACTGTGAGGGCCCCTATGAGTGGACGGTTGTATCAGTGGCTGGATGAGCGGCTGAAACTCACCCCTGTTCGCATTGCACTGTTAGAGGAGCCGATCCCTGGAGGCGCAAGCTCGATCTATGTCTTCGGCAGTATCGCGCTCTTTTGCTTCTTCCTCCAGTTGATCACCGGGATGTTCCTGGCAATCTCCTACTCGCCCTCGACCGAGCATGCCCATGCCAGCATCCGGTACATCATGGACGAGGTTCCATTCGGATCGTTCATCCGGGGACTCCACCACTGGGGGGCGAGTGCAATGATGGTCGCCATCGGGCTCCACATGCTCCAGGTATTTCTCTATGGCGCCTACAAGCGCCCCCGTGAGCTGCTGTGGGTGGTGGGCGTCGTTCTGTTTCTGCTCACGTTGGCCTTCGGGTTCAGTGGGTATCTCCTCCCATGGGACCAGCGTGCCTACTGGGCGACCCAGGTGGGGATCAACATCGTGGGAACGATTCCCCTGGTCGGCGATCTTCTGATCAGGATCATCCGGGGCGGGCAACAGCTCGGGGCGATGACACTGAGCCGCTTCTATGCGCTTCACACGCTCTTCTTACCCTGGCTCCTGATGGGGTTCATCGTGTTGCACCTCTTCATTCTTCGACGAGTAGGCCCTGCTGGGCCCTGGGATGAAGCACGGGGCCTGGCCTTCTCGGAGCCATTCTGGCCGAAACAAGTAGCCATGGATGCCGTCGCGATCGGCATCACGTTCTCGTTGGTAGCAGGCCTTGCGCTCAGCCTGCCTGCTCCTTTGAGTGATCCGGCTAATCCTTCTGATACGAGCTTTTCACCGGCGCCCGAGTGGTATTTCCTCTTCTACTATCAGCTCCTCAAGTACATGAAGGGTCCCTGGGAGATCGTGGGCACGGTGGTGCTCCCTGTCCTGTTTTACCTTGCCTTGTTCTTGCTGCCCTGGCTGGATCGTCAACCGGCTCGTCGGCCCTTTTCTCGCCCAGTCGCGATAGGGCTGGGCGGCGTGTTTCTGCTCGCGGTGCTCGTCCTGCTGACGATCTCGATGCGGGAAGTGGCTTCGCTGCCCGTGACCGATCCGTCGGTGCTGCGGGGCCAGCTGCTGTATCAGCAGCTGGGGTGTGCGGGATGCCACCGTATTCATGGGACGGGAGAGGCTGTCGGCCCAGATCTCTCGTACATCGGCCAGGCGCGCGATCGGGACTGGCTCATGCGCCATTTCAAAGACCCTCAGTCGCTCGTGCCCGGTTCAGAGATGCCGCCCTATGAACTCAGCGGGCAGGAACTGACGGATCTTACGAACTACATGGTGTCCCTGAAGTGATGGCTCCAAGGAGGCATGTGATGACTGTATCAGCCAGTAAAAGGGAATTAAGCCGATCGAGGAGAAGGTATCTGTGGTCCAGCATGGTCTTGCCGGTGCTGTTAGGCATGTCCATGCTGGTCCTCATAGGTGGGCAGCCTCGTCTCTTCAAAGGCATCGCTATGGCCGCCTCTGAGGAAGAGATCCCCGCAGGATACAAGGCGAAGGGGATGCCATCCGGGTGGCACGATGATCCGAAAATCCGGGCAGCAGGAAAAGACGTGTTCGAGGGCCAAGCCAAACCAGATGTCAACTGTGCCAGGTGTCATGGGACTGATGGCAAGCCGACACGTCTCGGAAAGGGCGCGCCGGATTTGTCTGATCCGACCGTGGGCCAGAACCATTCGGATGAGTACTGGTTCTGGCGCATTTCCGAGAAGAAGCCCGGCTCCAAGATGCCGGGTTACAAAGATAAGTTGAGTGAAGAGCAGCGGTGGCAGGTGATCGCGTACCTGCGGACCTTAACGCAGTCGGGCAGGTAGACCGCCCAAGGAAGGTGAGGAGAGGTGAGGATGAAGAAACCGCCACTATCGGTGATCCTCGTGCTGATGCTCGTGGTGTTGGTCGCTGTGGTGTTGTCGTCCGCCCGGCGGGCTTCGGCCATTCCCACGTTTTCACGCGAACACGGGCTCAAGTGCAGCGACTGCCATACAGCGTTTCCACTGCTGAACGAGTTCGGGATGGAGTTCAAGCAACGGGGATTCCGGCTGCCGGGCGAGAACGGCAAGTATCCCTGGGAGCTGAAGAGTCTGCCTGTTTCCGTTATCGGCACGATGCAATACCTCAACGCCCATCAGGATGACCCGGTGACCAAGGCGAGACTCTCCACAACCAGCAAGGCCGAGATCGGGGAAGTCGAGCTGATGGCCGCCGGCACCGCCGCGCCGAAGGTTGGGTTTCTGGCCGAGTTCGCGCAGGAGGTGGCGGAAGGGGGAGCCTTCGGGAATGAGCAGATCTGGCTGCAATTCAGCGACCTGCTGCCGGCCAGTGTGCTCAACCTGCGGGCCGGCCGCATGCTGAACGAACAATACTATCTTTCGCAGAAACGGCGGCTGACCTTCCAGCGGTATCTGGCGCCGGTGACGTTCAATGTGACCGGCGTCGAGTTAAACGGATATTGGTCCGGGATTCGATACGCAGCCGGGATTGTCAACGACGAGCGAGAGGAAGGGGTGAACACCCCGGCGGTCAACCTTGAGAAAAAGTTCCAAGGTTTCTACACGTGGGGGACCTATACTTTGTGGGATCACATTGTTGGGATTAGATACATCAACACAAAGGCGAATTCCGACCAGCCCTCCCCGATCATTGACGGACGGACTCGGCAGCAACTGGACGCGACGCTGAATCTCCGCTTCGGCCGCGGCCAGGTCTTGCTCGGTTACTACCACAACTGGGATATCGGAGGAATCGCCAAGCAGGATCGACGGAACTATCTCGTCGAGGGCATCCTCGAGGTGCTTCCCGAGAAACTTTTCCTGGATGCCCGCTACGAAATGCAGGATACCGGTGTGGTGGCCGGAAGCCCCAATAATCCGGTCAAGGCAAACGGGACGCTCCTCACCACACACATTTCCTATTACGTGACGGAGAACGTGCGAGTAGTGGCGGAGTTCTCCAAGGCGAGTGGAGAAGGGTTGAACGTCCTCGGGATTGGGGAACCCAATGGTGTCGCATCCAGCAGTCAGGAACGGTACTTGGCGGGGATCCATTTCGGGTTTTAGAGAAAGGCGGACGTGGTACGTAACGTCGTCGGCCAATAGTGCGAGACGTGGTCAGAAGCGTTTGAGGATTTCTTGACGCTTCTGCAGGTATTCGTCGTCGGTAATCAGCCCCTGTTCGCGCCAGATCTTCAACCGGTGTAGTTTGCCTTCGATCATCGCAGCCGGACTCTCCGGCTCGGTCTGAGACGGAGAGGAACCTCGGCCAGGCTGCAAAAAGCCGGCGAGCCATGCGCGGTAGTCGACCGAGAGAGCCTGGGCAGCGGTTTTGGCGATGCTCTTCGGGAGGTCTTTCTTGGCCAGCGTGGTCTGGTAGGGTCCGGTCACGAAGTGAACATCCACCTCTCCCAGCGGGTGAAGCGGCGCGTCCCGGGCTGTCTCGAGCTTTCGTTGCGTTGTGGCAGGTCTCCGGGCATTAGCCAGCAGAAGAACGAGCTGATCGCCCTGGATGAGCAGTCCGCCTGTGGTGATAAGGGGAATGCCGTCCTCACGGGTCCGCCGGAGGAAAAAGACCGCCGTTTCGTTGGGCCGGGCTTGGGCCAACGCGGCCAGGAGATAGGGGGCGAGGAGTTGGGCATCGTCATTGGGGAAGGCTGGTTCCGGCTGGGGCTCTTTCCTCAGGACCCAGTAGCTGAGAAAGCTGATCTCCGGCTGGATCCTCACGGATCGCAAGAGCGCAGCGAGATCAGCGACGGTCAACTCAGGAATGCGTCCAGCGGGCGCGCCAGAGACGTCCTCCTGAAACAAGGGACTGTCTAACCGCACAAGAATGGTTGGGTCTTCGTACACTGTATGGGAAAAAACGGGAGAGCTTGCACAGCTCGCGAGGAGGAAGGCCATCACTATGGCGGCAAGGCTGGAAGTGATCCGTGCCTGCTCGGAGTAGGTGGCCAGGATTCTCATCGAGCAGGATTATAGCAGATGAACTGAGAAGGACAGCGATCGATGACCTCTTCAACGCTGGAGGCGACATGAACTCACGCGAGTGGCACACCCAGACGCCGGACGAACTTGAGACAACCTTGCAATCCAATCTGGACAGAGGATTGACTGAGCGGGATGCCCGGCAGCGCCTGGTTGAGTACGGCCCGAATGAACTGCCCGAGGCTCCTCCGGTCTCAGCCCTGACTCTCCTCCTCGGACAGTTCACAAGCGTCATCATCTGGGTGCTGATCGGAGCAGCGGTCATCTCCGGGCTGCTCCAGGAATGGGTGGACGCAGCCGCGATCCTCGCCATCGTCTTGCTGAACGCCGTCCTGGGCTTTGTGCAGGAGTATCGAGCCGAGCAGTCCATCGCGGCATTGAAAAAGCTCTCGATCACGATGGCGCGCGCGATCCGAGAAGGGGTGATCCGGTCAATTCCAGCGCGTGAGCTCGTGCCGGGCGATCTCATTCAGGTCGAAGCCGGCGATCGCGTGCCAGCAGACAGCCGCGTAGTCTATGCAACAGGTCTTCAGACGCAGGAGGCCTCGTTGACCGGCGAATCGATCCCAGTCGCCAAATCAGCCGAGCCGATTCCCCACACAGAGGTACCCTTGGGTGACCGCCATAACATGCTCTTTATGGGGACCATTGTCGTCTCCGGAAAAGGGCGCGCGCTGGTCACCGCCACCGGAGCCCAGACGGAGCTCGGAAAGATTGCCGCGCTGATTCACCGCGAAGCCCAGGCAGAGCAGGAAGAGACGCCGCTTCAACGTCGGCTGGAACAACTGGGGCATAGCCTGCTGTGGTTGTCCCTCGGCATCGTCACGGTTGTGTTCCTGCTCGGGGCCCTCCGCGGAGTGCCCCTTGTGACGATGTTCCTCACCGCCGTGAGCCTGGCCGTGGCGGCGATCCCTGAGGGCCTGCCCGCCGTGGTCACCATCACGCTCGCCTTGGGCGTGACGCGGATGGTGAAACGGCATGCCTTAATTCGCCGCCTTCCAGCCGTCGAAACGTTGGGCTCGACGACCGTGATCTGCTCCGACAAGACCGGCACGCTTACGAAAAACGAGATGACTGTGACGGCCCTCTATCAAGGAGGAGAAATCTTCACGGTGACCGGCGAAGGGTACGCGCCAGTCGGGGAGATCCGGTCGGACAGTGAGCCAACGACACCGGCCCTGAAGCCAGGACTCATGACGCTCTTGCGTGCCTCGGTGCTGTGCAATGGTGCCGACCTTCGACTGGAGGCCTTTCTCTGGCACATCGTGGGTGATCCGACGGAAGGCGCATTGCTGGTCGCAGCGGCCAAGGCCGGACTGACAAAGAATCATCTCGAACAAGAGAACCCCTGGTTGGGCGAAGTGCCGTTTGACTCAGAGCGAAAGAAGATGACGGTGGTGCGCCGGACTCCCTCCGGTCCCATCGCCTTTATCAAAGGCGCCCCGGATGTCTTGCTGCGCGACTGCCAAGCCTGGCTCACGCGAGGCGGCGACATCCAGCCGCTCACGGATGCGATCCGCCAGGAGATTACGGCCACCAATCAGCGCCTTGCGTCTCAAGCGCTCAGAGTCCTTGGGGTGGCCATGCGTCCGCTGGACCGGATTCCGGACGTCTATGACGCCAAGAATCTGGAGTGCGACCTCGTGTTCTTGGGATTGGTCGGGATGAAAGATCCGATCAGACCGGAAGCGAAGGCGGCGGTGGAAGCCTGTCGTGTGGCCGGGATTCGAACCGTCATGATCACCGGAGATCATAAGGACACGGCGATCGCCATTGCGAATGAGCTCGGCCTCATGGAGCCGGGCGCGCAAGCGATCTCAGGTGCGGAGCTGAACCAGCTCTCGGATGAGGAGTTGCGCGATCAGGTGAAGGCAGTGGCCGTCTATGCGCGTGTGACGGCAGAACACAAACTACGAGTCGTCCACGCGTGGAAGCAACAGGGAGCAGTGGTCGCGATGACGGGCGACGGGGTGAACGATGCGCCCGCCCTCAAAGCGGCGGACATCGGGGTGGCGATGGGCATGAGCGGCACGGACGTGACGAAAGAAGCCGCCGACATGGTGGTGACCGATGATAACTTCGCCTCCATTGCGGCGGCCGTGGAGGAAGGCCGGGCGATTTATGACAACATTCGGAAGAGTGTTTACTACCTGCTCTCCTGCAACATCAGCGAAATCCTATTGATGTTGCTGGCGACGCTGTTCGGCCTCCCGCTCCCGCTGCTGCCGGTGCAAATTCTCTGGATCAACTTAGTCACGGACGGCTTGCCCGCCCTCGCTTTAGCGGTGGATCCGGCGGACGCGGGTCTGATGCAGCGGCCTCCGCGTCCGCCGCAAGAGCCGTTCCTCACTCGGGCACGCTTGCTGAGACTCTTGATCCAGGGAACCTTCATCGCCGCGATCACACTCCTGGCGTTCGTGTATTGCCTCTACGGCATGGACCTCAATCTGGAGCGGGCCCGCACCCTCACGTTTACCGTGATGGTTCTGGCGCAGCTCTTCCATGCCCTAAATAACCGGAGCGAGGACCGATCGGTCTTTGCGCTTGGCCTCTGGACGAACAAGCCGTTGCTGGCCACTGTCGCCTTGTCTGCGCTGCTCCAAGCCGCGATTGTTTTCTGGCCCCCGATTCAAGGCGTGTTCAAAGTCGTCCCCTTCGATCCTGAACATTGGCTTCTGGCCATTGGCGTAGGGATGCTACCGCTCGTCGCCATGGAAATCTGGAAGCTAGCAAAAAAGAACGCTGACAGATAGAGCCGGACAACACAGATGTCACTGTGTTCGGATTAAGAGCGTGTACGACCATGGTCATCTGGCATCTCACACCTGACGCCCCGCGCTTTCCGTTTTTCGTGAGCGCGGGGCAGCACGTCAATCTCCAGTTCGGCAGCTGGCCCATCGAGGGGGGGCAACGAACTTGGATCGAGTATCAGGTCCTGCACCAGGACGGCACGGTGCATACAGGGCAGGTGGAGAGCACCTGGAATGTCAATCGGGAGGCCAACAGCTACTGGTTTCTGAACGTCGGCCCGTTTGCGGACGGGGATCGGGTGGAGTACCGGCTGAGGGGAAGCTCTCCGGCCGGGTCCTGCGACGGGGAGCCCTTCTCGTTTGTCGTGAGCCCGAAGCTTCACCTTGCGATTCTGTGGCACCAGCACCAACCGCTCTATAAAGATCTGCACGCCAAGCGACCACAGGGGTCATACCGGTTTCCCTGGGTGCGCCTGCATGCCATTCGAGACTACTACGCCATGGCGGCGCTGCTGGAACAGCATCCGGAGGTACATCTCACCATCAATCTCACGCCCGTCCTCCTCCAACAGCTCGAGGACTATACTGAACGCGGGGCGACAGACCGCGCCCTGGAATTAACTCTGACCCCGGCGGCCCGTCTGTCCGCCGCCCAGCGAGAGGAACTCCTCGCCACGTTCTTCGAGGCCGACTGGCACACCCAGATCTTCCCCTGGCCCCGCTATCGCGCCTTGTTCGAGCAACGCCAGGACGGTCGCTCGTTCACGGTTCAAGATCTCGCTGATCTCCAGATGTGGTTCAATGTGGCCTGGTTCGGCCCGGAGTTCCAGGAGGGAGCGGTGACACTTCCCAGCGGGGTAGTGGCCTCCGCGCTGAGCTATATCGCGCAAGGCAGCGGATACAGCTCGGACCAGATCGCCCAGATGGTCCTGGAGCAACTTACGATCATGCGCAACGTCGTCGCGATTCATCGCCGGCTTCAGGACCGCGGACAGATCGAAGTCTCCACCACCCCTTTTTACCATCCCATTCTTCCGCTGCTTGCGGATACCGATCAGGCCACGATCGACCGCGACGGTGCCACCCATCCCACGCGCTTCCACCGGCCTGAAGATGCGACGGCGCAGGTGCATCAGGCCGTGACCTTCTACCAGGAACGGTTCGGCCATCTGCCTGCGGGGATGTGGCCCGCCGAGGGCGCGGTCGGGCAGTCGGTGATTTCGCTGTTTGCCGAGGCCGGCATGCAGTGGATCGCCACGGATCGGGGCGTGCTGGAGCGGTCAGGGCAGTACGGGTACAATGTCCAGGATCCGAATGTGCTCTGCCAAGCCTACCGGGCGGAAGATGAAACGGGCCGGGGTGTGGCCGTCTTTTTCCGCGATCCGGTCTTGTCAGACAAGATCGGCTTTCACTACCAACATTATGCAGATGCCGGCCAGGCTGCAGCAGACTTCGTGCGAGAACTCAAAGAGCGCTTCGCCTGGCGGGTGGACGATCCAGAAAACCGGATCGTCTCGATTATCCTGGATGGGGAAAATGCGTGGGGGGCCTATCGTCAACAGGCACGCCCGTTCTTGCATGCCCTGTATGCCGCGCTGGTGGCCGATCCAGAGATCCGGACCGTCACGTTTCGCGAGTATCTCGAAGGCAATCCCGCACGCGGCGTCCTGGGTCATCCCGTGGCTGGGCTGCGGAAAGTCTATGACCTCTTCGAGGCGAGCTGGATTGATGAGAATGGCTCGCGACCGGGGAACGACCTCGGCACGTGGATCGGAGAGAAGGAAGAAAATCAGGCCTGGAACTTGTTGCGGGAAACTCGTGATCTTCTGGACCGCGTGAAGGCCACCCCAGAGCGTCATCGCAAGGCCTTTGACGCACTCTACGCGGCTGAGGGGAGCGACTGGTTCTGGTGGTTCGGCGAGGATCAGGCCTCGGATTCCGATGTCGAGTTTGACGACCTGTTCCGGACGCATTTACAAAATGTCTATCGATCTCTGCGACGAAGGCCGCCCGCGGTTTTGACTCGTCCCATTGTCCCTCATGCGCCGATTTGGACCTTTAGCAGGCCTATTCGATCGATCTGGGCGGGTGACCGGCTGATCATTCGCACGAACTGTCCTGGCCGGCTCGCGTGGAAGACGAATGCGCAGGAAACGTGGACCGAGGCGATCATGGTCCCCGCAGGGGGTGTCATGGCGGCGGTGCATCGCTTCGGTCTCGCGCTTGGTCCCTTTGCCCCGTCCGTCCGATGGGTGGAGTTCCGATTCCGTTGCACGCATGCTGCGTGCTGCGGAACAGATGCCTGTTGCCGCTCAGAGTTCCAGCGGGTTGAGATTCTTACTGACGAGTCTAAACCGCTCCCATCTTCCCGCATGCGGAAACGATCACCTTCTGTTCGGAGTAACCGGAATAGGAAGACGTAATGAAGATCCAGACCGTATTGAACGTGCCGCTGGCCCAACGGCAGTTGCGCGGGCGGCCAGAATCACGCTGAGTCAGTGACTTCTCATGGTGAGACAGGAGTTCAGCGTGCAACCGTGAAAAGGGGAGCGGACGATGAAGGACCACATAGGCCCAGTGTGGACATGACCGCTGCCGGCAATCGAGCAAGAGGCGGCCTCTATGGCTTAGCAGCAGCAGCCCTCTTCGGGATCAGTCTCCCTTTAACAAAACTGCTGCTCCCAGAAAGTGGACCTCTGCTCATTGCAGGCCTGCTGTATCTCGGCGCCGGAATCGGGCTGTTGTGCTTTGAGCTGAGGGTCTATCGCCACTCGAAGGTTGCGCGAGGTGAGGCACCAATCCAACCTACGGACCGATGGCTGTTGGCTGGAATCGTGGTGGCCGGCGGCATCCTTGGACCGGTCTTGATGTTGTGGGGGCTCCAGCGCCTCTCCGCGGTTGCCAGTTCTTTGCTGCTCAACTTGGAAGCTCCGTTGACGATCGCGTTGGCCATTCTCTTCTTTCGGGAGCATCTCGATCGGCGCGAAGTCCTTGGGGCCCTCGTCATTAAGGGGCAGCTGCCGTCCTCAATTACCACCCAGGAGCCGTGCGCACGGATTGGCTGGGATTCGTCGCGATAGTGGGCGCCTGCCTCTGCTGGGCTATCGATAACAATCTGAGCCAGCGTCTCTCGCTCCGTGATCCAATTGTGGTAACGGGGATCAAGACCTTGGGAGCGGGCGCCTGTATGGTAAGCCTGGCCATGCTCACCGGTCAGAGTTTGCCTCGACCCTCGATGCTTATGGCTGCGCTTGTGCTAGGGCTGTTCAGTTATGGCCTGAGTCTTGTGCTGGACATGCAAGCTCTCCGCTTGGTAGGGGCCGCCCGCGAAGCAGGATACTTTGCGACCGCGCCCTTCATCGGCGCCGTGGCCGCTGTGCCGATTGTCGGTGAGCAATGGGGATTGACCGAGTTGGCCGCCAGCGCGGCTATGGCGGTGGGTGTGACGCTCTTGCTGAGCGCCCATCATCGCCATCTGCATGTCCATGAAGAGGTGGAGCACGATCATACGCACGTGCATGGCGAGCACCACCAGCACGAGCATGAGGAGCAGATCGTCACAGAGGAATCGCATACACACGCGCACCGGCATCTGCCACAGGCGCATGATCACCCGCACGTGTCCGAGCTGCATCACCGCCATGAGCATGGATAGATTGCTGCATACTATTGGGATACACTCCGACCAGCAAAATTATTTGGCTTACTGTACCGGAATAAAGGGATACGGATGCCCTGGGTGCTGTTTTCAGTGAGCGCGGCGGTGATTGTCGTTGCCGGGACGAGGCTCTCGCGGTACGGAGATGAGATTGCCGAGTTGACGGGATTGGGGCGATTGTGGATCGGCGTGATCCTAATGTCTACAGCCACGTCGCTCCCGGAAGTGTTCACAACCGTTAGCGCCGGCTGGATGAATGCCCCGGATTTGGCGGCCGGTGATTTATTCGGTGCCGGCATGAGCAATATGCTGACGCTGGGCCTGATCGATTTGATGCATCGCCAAAAACGGGTCTGGCAACAGGCCGCTTTGGGGCATGCGCTGACGGCGACGCTGGCCATGCTGTTGACGGGACTCGCCGCTTTTTTTGTGCTGCAGCCGGTCCAGGTGAGCCATGTCGGCGTGGGCCTGGGCAGTCTGGCGCTCTTTATCCTGTATGTGCTGGGCATGAGGCTCGTCTTCCGGCAGGAGGACATGGATCGTCGTCAGCGCGAGCAAGCCGTGGTGGTCGAGGGCACCATCGCCAAGCAGGATACCCTCGCCCGTCGTGCCGAGTTGCGTCGTGCGGTCATCGGTTTCTCCCTCGGGGCACTGGCCCTGCTGGTCGCTGCGCCATTCCTGGCCTGGTCCGCGGCGCGCATCGCCGAAGAGACCGGCACCAGCGCGACCTTTATCGGCACATCGCTGGTTGCCATCACGACCTCCTTGCCGGAGTTGGTCACGGCCGTCGCGGCGGTCCGGTTGGGCGCGTTCGATCTGGCTGTGGGGAACCTGTTCGGGAGCAACGCCTTCAACATGGCGGCGTTCCTGTTCGCCGATCTGGCTTATCGAGACGGCGGCCTGTTGGGGAGTGTCAGCTCGGCCCACGCCCTCACCGCGCTCTGGTCCATTTTGATGATGAATATCGGCTTGATGGGAATCATTTATCGAGCCGAGAAGCGGTTTATGTTGATCGAACCGGACAGCCTGTTGATGATCGTCATGTACGTGCTGGGATTGTGGCTATTGTTCAAATAGGGCAGAAGAACATATGACAAACGCACCGGCGCAGACAAACAGTTCCTGGCACACCAGCTCAGTGGCATCAGCGGCCACCGCCCTCTCTACGAATCATGAGGCCGGGCTCGAGTCCGAGGAGGTGCTTCGGCGGCAGATGCGCGAAGGCTTTAACGAACTGCCTGAAGCTCCTCCCCCGTCGCTGCTGAAACTGTTCTTTTCCCAGTTTGCCAATGTCATCGTGTGGGTGCTGATCGGCGCGGCGGTGGTATCCGGCCTGTTGGAAGACTGGCTCGATGCGGCGGCGATCGGCACCATCGTGTTTCTGAACGGGCTGCTCGGGTTCGTGCAGGAGTTCCGGGCGGAGCAATCCCTGGCGGCGCTGCGGAAGATGTCCGTCTCAATGGCCCGGGTGATTCGTGAAGGCGTGCTCCGGTCCATTCCCGCCCGGGAGTTGGTCCCCGGCGATCTGATCCTCCTGGAGGCGGGCGACCGGGTTCCCGCGGACGCCCGCCTGACCTACGCCGCAAACTTCCAGTCACAGGAAGCCTCGTTGACCGGTGAGTCGACGCCGGTTCAAAAGCACGCCGGTACGCTCGACGCAGTGGACGTACCTCTCGCCGATCGGATCAACTTGGTGTTCATGGGCACCATCGCGGTGTCGGGCAAGGCCCGCGCGTTAGTGGTGGCGACCGGTCTCCGGACGGAACTCGGGCGTATCGCCTCGATGATTCAGCAGGCTTCTGAAGCGGAGCGGGCTGAAACGCCCCTTCAGCGAAGGCTGGAGCAGTTCGGCTATACCCTGTTGTGGCTGGCCCTGGGGGTCGTGGCGGTCGTTTTCGGGTTGGGATATTGGCGAGGGGAGCCGCTGCTGGTGATGTTTCTCACGTCGGTGAGTTTGGCGGTGGCGGCAGTGCCGGAGGGGTTGCCCGCGGTGGTCACCATCACCCTTGCGCTGGGCGTGACGCGCATGGCGAAGCGGCATGCGTTGATTCGCAAGTTGCCGGCGGTGGAAACGCTGGGATCTGCGACGGTGATCTGCACCGATAAGACCGGCACGTTAACGAAGAATGAAATGACGGTCACGAAACTCTTTGCCGGCAATGCATCCTTCGACGTCACGGGCGAAGGCTATGAGCCGATGGGGGAGATACGACAAAGAAGTGCTGAGTTGAACGTGCTGAGTCCTGAGTCATCCGGTCAAAGAGGAAACTCTTCCTCACCTAGCTCAGCACCCAGCACTCAGCACTCAGCACTTAATCCCGGACTTCTCCGGTTGTTGACGGCAGCGGTCCTGTGCAACGGCGCGACTTTGAGACAGGAAAACGGAGCCTGGCAGGTGATCGGCGATCCGACGGAAGGGGCGTTGCTCGTTGCTGCAGCGAAAGTCGGGCTGACGAAAGAAGAGTTGGAACAGGCCGCCCCGATCGAGGCGGAACATCCCTTCGATGCTGAGCGAAAAATGATGACGGTGGTTCGACGGGTGGCCGAAGGGAGCAAGGCCTATGTCAAAGGGGCGCCGGACGTCTTGCTGGCCCGCTGCACGCATCGCATGACGTCGGACGGACGAATTGAGCCGCTGAGTGACCAGCAACGGAAAGCCATTGTTGTGACGAACGCCTCTCTGGCCGGGGAAGCTCTTCGTGTCCTCGGGGTGGCGGAGCGGCCTGTCGATAGTCATGGCACGAATCTGTCGGCCGATGCCGTGGAGCGTGACCTGGTGTTTCTCGGTTTGTGTGCGATGAAGGATCCCTTGCGTCCAGAAGCGAAGGAGGCGGTGCGTCTTTGTCGGGAGGCCGGGATCAGCACGGTGATGATTACCGGGGATCACAAAGAGACGGCCGTGGCGATCGCACGGGAATTGGGCCTGCATGATGGCGAGGGAAGGGCGCTCTCTGGCTCAGAACTCAACGATCTCACGGACGAGCAGCTGGCTACCATGGTCCGGCGCGTGACTGTCTATGCCCGCGTCTCGGCGGAGCATAAGCTGCGCATTGTCCAGGCGTGGAAACGTAGCGGCGCGATTGTCGCGATGACCGGGGACGGCGTGAACGATGCGCCGGCAATTAAGGCGGCCGACATCGGTGTGGCGATGGGACTCGCCGGCACCGATGTGACGAAAGAAGCCTCCGATATGGTGGTGACGGATGATAACTTCGCCTCGATTACCGCGGCGGTGGAAGAAGGACGGGGGGTATTCGATAACATCCGCAAGACCGTGCATTTTCTCTTGTCGTGCAACGTGAGTGAAGTACTGGTCATGCTGTTTGCCGCGTTGTTGGGATTACCGCTTCCGCTCCTGCCGATTCAGATTCTCTGGATGAATCTCGTGACTGACGGCATTCCAGCCCTGGCTTTGGCGGTTGATCCCAAGGCTCCTGATTTGATGAAGCGTCCGCCGCGCAGACCGGAGGCCCGCTTGCTCGATGGCGGGCGGTTGTGGGCGATCGGCGGCGAGGGGCTGATGCTGGCGGCGCTCGCATTGGGTGCCTTCAGTTACAGTCTGTATGGTTTGCATCAGGGCCTCGATCAGGCCAGGACGGTGGCCTTTACCGTGATGGTCGTCGCGCAATTGGTCCATGCGTTCAACTGCCGGAGTGATCGGTGGTCGCTCTTCCAGCTTGGTTTCGGCACGAATCGCGCCCTGGTCTGGGCCGTGCTGCTCTCGCTCGCGGTCCAGATTGTGGTGCTGACCGTTCCGGCGGTTTCCCCGGTGGTCAAGGTGGCTCCCTTGCCGATCGAAGACTGGGAATTGATGGGAGCGGCGGGTGTGTTGCCGTTTGTAATCATGGAAGCGATCAAGTGGTTGAGACGACGGTGAGTCGTGGGATGGAGGCATCAGGCCCGGCTATTGGCGTAGAAGTATTTCTTGGCCAGCTCGGCGGTGAGGATGTATCCGGCGAGGATGGCGGCGAGGAGAAAGAGAAATGACAGCGGCATGGGCGTCAATCCCAGCGGCGCCGCGATGGGGAGGACGGGCAGCAGCAGCGTCACGGCTGCGACTGCCAGGGTAGCGAGCGCGAGGGCGCGTCCCGGTGTGCTGGAGAAAAACGGCCGTCTGGTTCGAATGACGAGCACAATGGCCGAGGCGGAAATGACGGATTCGATGAACCAGCCCGTCCGAAACTGTTCCGGTGAGGCGTCGAGAATCCACAGCAGCGCGCCGAACGTCAGGTAGTCAAAGACCGAGCTGACGAGTCCGAATGTCAGCATGAATTTTCGGATGAAGGCGATGTCCCAGCGTCGCGGCCGGTCGATCAGTTCAGGGTCGACGCTATCGGTGGCGATCGTCATTTCAGGAATATCGGTCAGTAGATTCGTGAGGAGGATTTGCTTCGGCAACAGCGGGAGAAACGGAAGAAACAGCGAGGCGCCGGCCATGCTGAACATGTTGCCGAAATTCGCGCTGGTAGCCATGAAGACGTACTTCAGGGTGTTCGAAAATGTGGTGCGCCCTTCCCGGACTCCCTGGATCAGCACGGATAAGTTCTTTTCGAGCAGTACAATGTCCGCTGCGTCTTTCGCCACGTCCACGGCGCTCTCCACAGAGATGCCGACGTCCGCTGAATGGAGCGCAGGGGCATCATTGATCCCGTCTCCGATATAACCCACGACATTGCCGGAACGTTTTAAGGCCAGAATGATGCGGTCTTTCTGGTTCGGTTCGATTTCGGCGAAGACATCGATGTCGTTCACCTGGTGAGTCAGGGCTTCGTCTGTCATGCGGCGGAGATCCTGGCCGGTGAGCAGCCGCTGGTGGTCCATCCCTACCTGCTGGCTGACGTGGGCGGCCACGAGATGGTGATCGCCAGTAATGATTTTGAGGGAGACCCCCAGTCGGCGGAGCGAGGCGATGGTATCGGCAATGTCGGCCCGCAGCGGATCGTGGAAAACCAGGAGTCCCAGGAAGGTCATGTCCGTCTCGTGTTCCTTTCCAAGACGAGTGCAGGCGTCCATGGGGCGGATGGCCAGGCCAAGAACGCGAAAGCCCTGACCGGTGAGATCGTGAAAGTGGCGGGCGATCCGGTCCCGGACCGCGTCGAGGGGCACGGAGTGTCCGTCGGCCACTTCAGCGTAGGCGCAGGCGGCCAATGTTTGCTCCAAGGCGCCTTTGGTAATGAGGAGGGAGCCGGTCGTGGTGGCGACGAGAATGGATAATCGTTTGCGTACGAAGTCGTAGGGCACCTCGTCCAGCTTGCGGTACCCGTTGAAATCCCATGCGCGATACGTGCGGAGGGCCTCGTCGAGCGGGTTGATGAAGCCGGTTTCGTACGCGGCATTCAGGGCCGCGTGAAAGAGCACGCGTTCACTCGGCTGCCCCGCGACATCGAGCGCGCGTTCCAGATGCATCGATCCTTCCGTGAGCGTGCCGGTCTTATCGGCACAGAGCACGTTCATGCTGCCGAAGTTCTCAATCGAGTGGAGCCGCTTGACGATCACTTTCTGCTGGGCCATGCGCTTGGCCCCGTGCGAAAGGTTGACGCTGATGATCGCCGGGAGCAACTGCGGTGTGAGGCCCACGGCCAGCGCCATGGAAAAGAGGAACGAATCAAGGACGGGGCGTTGCAGATAGACGTTGATGGCGAAGATGGCGAAGACGAGCAGGAGGGTCACTTCGAGCAGCAAATAGCCGAACCGGCGGACGCCTCGTTCAAACTCGGTGTCCGGCTGGCGGTGCATCACCTGGCCGGCAATGCGACCGAACTCCGTGTCTTTGCCGACCTGCACGATTGCGGCGGTCGCATGGCCGCTGATCACGTGGGTGCCCATGAAGAGACTGTTGGTCCGTTGATTGACCGGTGCCGTGGACGGCACGACCGAAACGGATTTTTCAGCCGGGTACGTTTCGCCGGTCAACGTCGCTTCGTCGACGAAGAGATCTTTGGATTCGAGGATGAGGCCGTCTCCGGGAATGCTTGAGCCGGCCGACAGCGTGATGATGTCGCCGGGCACGACCTCATCGAGCGGAATGTCGAGCGCCTTCCCCTCCCGCAAGACCGTGACGGTCACGTGGACGAGGGCGAGGAGCGAGGCGACGGCTTTGGCGGCGCCGTGCTCCTGCCAGAATCCCAGGAAGGCGCTGACCAGGATAATCGTGAGGATGATGAGCGCGTCGGTACGATCGGCCAGAAACAACGACATGGTCGCGGCAAACAAGAGAATGAGAATGATCGGACTGCGAAATTGCGCGAGCAGGACATACAGGGGACGAATATCCTGGCGGGGCTTCAGTCTGGAAGACGCATACTGCGTTTGGCGCTGCCGTGCTTCGTCGGGATGGAGCCCTTCCGGTCTGGTTTGCAGCCGGTCGAGCAGTTCATCGGTCTGAAGACTCCAGAACGCAGGGAGTTGCTCGTTCATGCAGTGGCCTTGGGCCTACTCATAATGGAGTGCCTCGATGGGATTCAGTTTGGAGGCTTTGTTGGCCGGATAGAGGCCGAAGAAGATGCCGACGACGAGGGAAAAGAAAAACGCGGCGGCCACGGCCGGCATAGAAATAATCGTCGGCCAGCCGATCAGGTTCGTCAGGAGTAGCGAGATGCCGATGCCGGTCCCGACGCCGAGGATGCCCCCGATGGTGGTCATGATGATGGCTTCGATCAGAAATTGCAGCAGGATATGAATCCGCTTCGCGCCGACGGCCATGCGCAGCCCGATTTCCTTGGTTCGTTCCGTGACCGAGACGAGGAGAATATTCATGATGCCGATGCCTCCCACGACGAGCGAGATGGAGGCAATGCCCATCAGCATGAGCATCATCGTCCGGCTCGTGCCGGCGACGGTCTTGGCGATGTCCTCCATGGTGCGGATGGTGAAATCGTCGTCTTCGGACGGCTGGACATGATGTCTCGCGCGCAGGAGTTCCTTGATGTCCTCCACGACGGCGGGGATGTCATGCCGCGTCTGCGTCGCCACTAGGATGATCCCGACGGTTCCGAGAAACTTGGTGCCCAGGACTTTGCGTTCGGCGGTCGTAAACGGGAGCAGGACCAGATCGTCCTGGTCTTGTCCGGTAATCGATTGTCCCTTGGGCGCCAGGACGCCGATCACACGCAGCGGGACGTTGCGGATGCGAATCTGACTGCCCACGACTTCATCCCCTGGCTCGAACAGGTTCTGCGCGACGGTTTTCCCCAGGATCGCGACCTTCGCCGCCGATTCCATGTCCGACTGGGTAAAGAAGTTGCCTTGCACGATCGGCCAGCTGCGAATGTCGGTAAATTGGGGGGTCGTGCCTAGTACGACAGTGCTCCAGTTTTTGTTTTCACCGATCACCTGCAGGACGGACCGGGATCCATACATCACCATGGAGACGCTGCCTATTTTCTTCTCGATATCTTCGGCGTCGTCCACGGTCAGGGTCGAAATCGTGCCGAGCCCGCCGCGTACGCCCCCGACGGTAGTGGTTCCGGGAATCATGATGAGGACGTTGGTGCCGAGGCTGGCGATTTCGGCTTGGACGGAAGCTGTCGCGCCCTGCCCCAGGCTGACCATCGCCACCACTGCGCCGATGCCGATGATGATGCCGAGCATGGTCAGTCCGGCCCGCAGCGGATTCCGGCGCAGGATGCGCAGGGCGGAGAGCATGGTGAGCCACAGGAACGACATTGGTTTGGTCTATCTTATCTATCCTGTCTATGTGGTCATCTGGTCACTCTCGTCTGTCGGGTCGTCTGGTCTATCGTGT
>JAUYAO010000039.1 GCA_030692565.1 Nitrospira sp. | reverse complement strand
GGAGGAGAAGCGAACAGATTCGGCCCGGTCGTTCCGAATGTTCGTTTTGAGATTCGTGCAGATTCGTGTCATTCGTGGTTGCCTCTGTTGTTCGTTTGAGTTCGGGATCCGTTTCGGATTTCGTGCTTCGGATTTCGAGTTTTCAGCGCTGACGCGGTGAAGCCCCGACGGGGAGGACTGACATGACCTGGCGAATGTCCTGCTGGCGGCAGATGCTCTGCGGCGCTCTGTGTCTGCTGATGACGCTGCCTGCGGTCCGGGCGCAGGAACCGGCTCCGGCTCCGTCCGAAGCGGAAGCCCGTCCGCTGGCGGCCGATCAGGAAGCGCTGACGCTGCGGTATCAGCGGTTCGAAAACACGCTGTTGCAGCTTGCCGAATACTTGCGCAAGACCGACCCGACGCGGGCGGAGCTGCTCGTGCGGGCGATCGGTCGGAGCAAGGAGTCGCGGATTCCCGACCAGATGCAGCAGCTCGTGCAGTTGCTCAAGCAGGAGCAACTCGGCGACGCGATCGAACAGCAGGAATCGGTAACACAGCACATGCTGGCGCTGCTGGATCTGCTGCAGAGCGAGGACCGGAAGGACGAGCTGGAGGCGGAGAAAAAGCGGATTCAGGAGCTGATCAAGGACGTCGACAAGCTGATTGGACGCGAGAAGGACGTGCGGGCGGCGACCGAGCGCGGCCGGCTGGGCGAAGGCACCGAACAGGAACAGGAGCGAGTCGGCGACGCCACGCAGAAACTGATCGACAAGATCAAGGAGCAGGACGCCGCCAGAAACGCGAAGAACGACCGGCAGTCGGGGAAGTCCGGAGACCAGAAGTCTGATGCGGGAAAGCCGCCGGGCGACCAGGCTCCGATGCCGGCAGGGGAGAAGTCTCCCGACGGCAAGGAAACGCCGGAAGGGAAGACCGAGGACGGCAAGCCGAAAGAGGGTGAGAAGCCCGGTGACAAACCGGGCGAGAAGTCCTCGAAGCCGGGCGAGTCTAAGCCCAGCGAGAAATCGCCGATGGACAAGTCGGGGAAGCCGCCGGGCGAGAGCAAGCCGTCCGATGGGAAGCCGTCAGAAGGGGAATCGAAACCGTCGGAATCCAAGCCCTCCGAGTCAAAACCCTCAAAGTCGCAGTCGGGGAAACCTCAGCCCGGGCAGAAGCCGCAACCTCAGCCGCAGGGGGAATCCCCGGAGCAGCAGCCGCAGGAAGGGGAACAGCAGCCTCAGGAAGAAAACTCGTCGCAGGATCCGCTGCAGGCCCGGCAGACCTCCGGCAAGCAGGAGATCGAGAAGGCC
>JAUYAO010000038.1 GCA_030692565.1 Nitrospira sp. | reverse complement strand
AATTGTCAGCGTGTACGGAGATCTCTCCCCCAGGCTCTTTCCGGCAATCCCGGTTGGTTGAGCAAGACTCAGACCATCCGGCGCTGTCATGAGCCTCTGCATGGTCAATGAGTTAGCACTGTCGGCTGATGGGGAGCTGTATGGATGCTTGCTAGGCTGTACAAAACGGAATGGAGGTGAAGGTTGCGGCTCAGGCTCAGGTTGAGGGGGGCAAGGAGTCAGAGGAAGGAGCGGGGCAGCCTCCAGGGAGAAGGATCACGTACTCCTCCGGCATGCGCTCTACGATTCGATCCCATTCTTTGATGGCAGGCTTTACGTGGTGATCCAGGTGCGTTAGAGCGGCATAGAGTCGCCCCTCGTATTCATCGCGGTTTGTGTCGTCCGCCGGAGGAATCACTCTCAAGGTGGCTGACAGATTATGAATCTCTTCCACGGCCTCAAGAATATCCTCAAAGTGATGTTCGAGGGTCGGAGTGGACGGCATCACCAGCGTGTCAGGCTCAGGAATGGCATTGATGAGCGCGTCCAGCGTGCGCGCCTGATTGACGCTCGGAACAAGGACATGGGGGACGCAGATTGGCGTCTCCGAACGCACGGTTTGTTCGCTGGTCATTAACGTCGTAAACGGAGATCCCTCATTCTTGAATAAAGAACATGCCGCTCATGCCGGTTTCGCATCCTGCGGACGGATTCTGACCATTCCCGCAGAAATGACGCTGAAGGCATTGCGCATCTGATCACCATGTAACTTCACGGCCGCCGCGACCGCTTCGGCCTTTGCTTCTTGAGTCATGCCGGCCAGTCGCACCAGAATCACTCCGGCATCAAGGCGGCGTTGGCGAAATATCAATTCACCGAAATCTTTGTCCGTTGTGATCAATGGTGAGCCTTGCTCGGTCGCTGCTTTCAACACATTGTCATCGCTGATTCCGGGGGTGATCTCGGCGACATACGTGACGCTGTGCCCGTCCTGTCGCAGACGCTCGACGATTGCTCGATCGACGCCTTCATCGGCGACGAGTCTCATGCAGCCTGATCGGGAGTCGGGTAAATGACGTCCGCTCGCAGCGCTTTTGCCGCAAAGTCCAAGGCTGCCGAAACGGCTTCCCGGGTCAAACGCGAGTGTGCGGCGATAATCTGTTCCGGAGACTCACCGGCAGCGAGCTTTTCAAGTATCAGTTCAACCGTGATGCGTGTTCCGGCAATAACCGGTTTGCCCATCATGATCGACGGGTTCGATTCGATAAGCTGCGTTTGCATCATGCCCTCCTTCACACCAGCATCCACAGGACTAAAAAAGAAGATACATGGTCGAGAGTCTTTTTTCCGGCCCGCTCCAGCAGACCGACTCCGCTCAGTCATGCTCACCGCTCACTTCAGACGCTCAACATGGCGCACGCCCCACGCATCGTTCGCGATTTTCCTCCGTCATCATTCCGAAATCCACCCCCGGGCCCTGCACACGGCTTCGAGTTGTTCGCGATTCTTGTCGACGAGTCGGTCAAGACGCTCCAGCCCCATCAGAAGCTGTCGCAGCGCCATTTATTCCTTCCGGGGAGAGTTGATCCAAGCATCGAAGAATCTGTTCATCGTTTATCTCGATGGCCAGCATGGATGACCTCCTTCACTCGCGTCTGCACCTCCGTCCGCGAGTCATTCTACGCACTGCCTTTCCACATGTCGAGATCTTGTTGAAGGGAAGTACGGCCAGCAAGCGGAGAGGGAAAAGGGGGCGGGATATCCGAGTCGAGATGCGCTGTGATGGTCACCTGCTTCTTATTTGAAAGCGCAGCGTGGGCCTTCTTCGTGGTGGCCCGGTCAATTCTCAGGTGACTGAGACTCGGTTGCTTCTTGGTAGAATCTCCGAACCCTTCTCTATTCTACGGAGCCAATGATGAGCAAGGGCATTGGGGTCATGGGGCATTGGGGTCATTGCTTGACTTTGCATCACCATAATCAAGGGCGTGTCATCCCACCGTGGCCCTCATCATGTGCCCCGCTGAGGACGTACCGATGGCCTCTTTTTTTCAGTGGGGGGCCTTGTCTCGCCGGCATGGGCCGCCGGCTTGTCCCACAGGGTCATCTATGCCATGGTCGCAGTTTTCTTGACAGGCACTTCGAGCATGCTGTCCGGTCTCTCTTCGTGCCGGTGGATCGCCTCGCAATGGCGCTCGGTCTCTTCGAGCGTCTTGCCGTCATAGTATTCCATCCCACATTGCACGCACACGTCCACTGGCATATTGGGCACGAGCAAATACTTCCCGTCGTGCTCGTATAAATACGGCGCCTGCCGCGACTCAAATGCCTCGCCTGCGCAATAATTGCATTGTACCTTGTGCATCGTGTCACCTCGCTCGTGTCCAGGGATCGGTAAATTTCGGTGGATTCGGAATATATACGGTCACCAACACAATTTTCTCTCCATGCCACCCGCACACCACGTGTATCGGCGTGTTCCCGGATACCCCCACGACCAGACATGTCTCGCCACGGCCAGTGTCAGGGTATTGCTCAAGCATTGTACCGGACAGCATCGCTTCTTTGACTTGCCTGAAGGTCAAGTGATCGATTTTGCGCTCGTTATCCGCATGACGACTGTACAAATACTCGCCGGCGCTCACCTTCGCTTGTATCGTCTCGATGTCCATACCGCTCCCCGCAACTGTTCAGGAGATAGGCCGACCCTTTCTGCCGCCTTGCCATCCCACTTCGGAGGGATCACGCCGTTCTTCCACTGCCCTGCCATCAATCGCGCCAGCGCGGGAGGCAGTTTGCCCGGATCGGTGCCGATGAGTTCGTTTGTCCCGATGGTGATGGTCTCCGGGCGTTCGGTGTTGTCGCGGAGGGTATTCGTTACACCCCCTTTGCTTTGAGGTCTATTCTGCCCCGAGGCCTCGATTATTTTCGGTAGACTTCTCGGCGGTGACCGATCGTCACGACGGTCACCAGATGCTGTGCGTCATTCACCTCGTACACGATCCGAAAGGTCCCTGCCCGTATGCGGTATAACGGCACGCCACTGAGTTTCTTTGCGCCATGTGGCCATGGGTTATCGGCTAACTTTCGGATTGCTTCATCTGCCCGACGAAGCCACTGATCCTCCAGCCGCTCAAGCTCCCGGCTTGCCGAAGGCTTGATGACAAGTCGATACGTCACAGACGGTCGGCCTTCTTGAGTCGTTGGCGAACACGTTGATACGGAATGGCCCGCTCTGCGCGCCGGTCATACCATGTTGCCACGTCGATCAGATCTTCCGTCAATGCCGGGTTGGCGAAGAGTCGCTGCATGATCGCTTCACGCTCGGACTTCGGTAAGGACTCAAATGCTGTCATGAACACTTCCGCTGTGGCATCGGCTGTTCTCACAATGGCGTCCTCCTTTTGATCAAATTCTTTTTGGGTTTCTTCCATGCAGTGTGCTTCGACCACTCGAATAGCCGTGCAAGATTGACCGACATCGTCCTATCCACACGTCTGAACAGGACGTACATGTCGATTGCAATCATCGCCGGCCAACCTCTTGTTTGCGGATGGCCCTGTTCATGCTCCCAACGTTCAATGGCCGGAATGGGGCCTTGAGCATCCCCGCCAACTCTGACGCGTCGATACGTACCGACACGACCTGCCTGCGACGTTTCTCATCGATCACCAATCCCGAGCGATTCTCTGGCTGGAGAGCAAGTCGATCCCGAACGTCCTTCGGAGTGGTCGCCTGGCCTTTTCTTCGCGCGATCGGCTTTGTCATCGCTCCTTCTCATTATTACTATCACTGGATGGTGTTACTCTATGATACCCCTCTGTGCCAAGCAAGGTTATGGACTCGAGACCCCACTTGCCTTGCGACCGATGTGGACGCCGCCGCCGTGGCCGGGTGCCAAGCAAGGTTATGGACTCGAGACCCCACTTGCCGCCGCCTCAATTCGCGACCAGCACTTGCTCTAGATGCTCCACGATCCGCGCTGCCGCCTTGCCGTCCCATTTCGATGGGATCGCGCCTTTTTTCCACTGCCCTGCCATCAAGCGCGCTAGGGCAGGCGGCAGCTTGCTTGGGTCGGTGCCGATGAGTTCGTTGGTGCCGATGGTGATGGTCTCCGGGCGTTCGGTGTTGTCGCGCAGGGTCAGGCACGGGATGCTGAGCACGGTCGTCTCTTCGGTGATGCCGCCCGAGTCGGTAATCACGCCCTTGGCATGCTTCACCAGGTAGTTAAATTCCAGATAGCCCAGCGGATCGACGTAGTTGAGTTGCGGGGTCTTGCTGTCGAGGTCGCGCAGGTTCTTGGCCGTCCTGGGATGGACCGGGAACACCACCGGCAAGCCGCGCGTGCCTTCGGCAATGGCTTGCAAGAGTCGCAGTAACTGCTGCTCCCCA
>JAUYAO010000037.1 GCA_030692565.1 Nitrospira sp. | reverse complement strand
ACGCCGGCCCTTACAGAAAGGCGAACGTCTGGCCGATCGCATCACCGCGCAACTCGCCGAAATGGCGCGCCGCCCCGCACTCGTCCGTTCGTTCTTCAGACATCCAAGTGTTGCCTATATTGCTGCCTGCTGAGTAATGGCCTCACCAGCGCTTTTTGCTCGCGTCTTCAAGCGGGGCGTAGGGGTGGACGGCGGAGCATAGCGCTCAATCCTGGGCTCTGAAGAGCTGAGTGTGAGGTGTGGGGCATCTACCCCTTGATGGGATGTGGGCAGCGTCAGCTGGCGCGGTCTACTTGAACATGTCGTAGTCGTAGATGAAGTGATGATGCCCGATGTAGCGCAGCTCGACGTGGGTGGAGTCGAGGAATGTGAAGATAATGCGATAGGATCGGTCCACGCGAAAGCTCCAGACTTGGTGGTGCTTGGGGCGGAGCTTTTCCGTGCGCAGCGAGGGATGAAAGGGATTCTCCCGAAAGAGATCCGTCTTGACCGCGGCTTTGCGCTGAATTGGTTTCGGGAGCTGAGTGAAGAGTGTGTCGAACGTGGCAGTAGTCGAGAGTGCAATCATGATCGGCTAGGCGATCAACTCCCGCAGTGACTTTCGTTTGGTGACCCGTCCTGCGCGGTGGTCTTTTTCTGAGGCGTCCAAGTCGGCGAGGAACTCCTGGCGGTACAAGCCGATCGAGTCGCAAAAGGACTCGAAGTTCTCTTTCGAGATCTTGAACTGAAAGCTGTCTTTTGTACGCTTGATGACTTTGGCTGCGAGTGCCATGTTGCACCTCTTGACGGTTGAATTCTACAGCCTTCCTGCCCGAGAGACAATCTCAAACTCATTGAGGCTGGACCAGGGAGGAATGATCTGGGGCCGGGCGACTGAATCTGAACCCCGCGCTATTGGTTGAACCCACTCAAGAATCGCCCGCATTTGAGTTTCCATTCCCACATCACCGCGCTGAGTGCTGAGGCCTGAGCGCTTCTCTGAACTGCTGAGTGAGGGATGTGGGACGCTCCCGCCCCGGGGTGGGGCGCAAGCTGGCCTTCAGGCGAAATGCCCTGTTAAGATGTAGCCCCCTCATCAACCTGTACCCAAGGAAAAGTCAGCGATGTCGAAGCCCGCACAATCAAATGCCGTTCTTGTGGCGATCCGCACCCCTCGAATGACAGCGGAGGAGCTGGAAAGTTCTCTGCAAGAGCTCACGCGTCTTGTGAAAACCCTCGGTTACCATGTCGTGGGCCAGGTGACGCAAAAGCGGAGTTCCGATAAATATGCAGCGGTCCTGGGTCAGGGGAAACTTGCCGAATTGGCACAGTGGACCGGCGGTTCCGGGAAAATCGAGTCGGCGTTTGAACGGCCGAAGCACAAAGCGGCGTCGAAGTTCGAGGCGGCGGACTCGGACATCACGGAAGAATCAGACGACGACGAATCGGATGATACCATCGAGACCGCACCCGGCCCTCGCGAGCAGGCGCAGATCGTCATTGTGGACTGCGATCTGTCGCCGTCCCAATTGAAGAATCTTGAACGTGCCGCCGGCGTGCCGGTGCTCGATCGTACCGGGGTCATTATTGAGATTTTCAGCCGTCACGCTCGGACGAGGGCGGCCCGGCTCCAGGTGGAGATCGCGCGGCTCAATTATCTTGCGCCGCGCTTGCGGGAAACCGGCGGCGGCAGCGAGCGGCAAGGCGGAGGCGTCGGAGGCAAGGGGGCCGGAGAGACGAGCCTGGAGCTCGATAAGCGCAGAATCCGCGATCGTATGAAAGAACTCAGAGCCGAATTGGCGGCGATCGGGGACGAGCATCAGACGCGCCGCGCGAGACGGGAACACGAATTGACGGTCGCGCTCGTCGGGTACACGAATGCCGGGAAATCTTCGCTGATGCGCGCGATGACCGGGATCGAGGTGCTCGTGGCCGACAAGCTGTTCGCCACACTCGATACCACGATCCGTCCCCTGTATCCCGACACGCGTCCCAAAGTGCTCATGAGCGATACGGTGGGATTCATCAAAAAGCTCCCGCATGACCTGGTGGCGTCGTTCAAGTCGACGCTGGATGAAGCGGCCTGTGCCTCGCTGTTGCTATTTGTCGTCGATGCCTCAGATCCCTCCTTTCGCTCCCAACTCGACGTTACGCGGACGGTGTTAGCCGAAGTCGGCGCCACGGACATTCCCAGCCTCTTGGTGTTGAATAAACAAGATCGACTCGGTCCGGACGCTCTCGCGACGCTGAAGGCGGAATATCCGGACGCCTTTTTTCTGTCCACGAGAAGCAAGGAAGATCTCCAGGCGCTCCGTGAGCGCATTATGGGGTACTTTGAGAGCGATATGATCGACGAGGACTTACATATTCCGTTCACGGCGCAAGGGGTCGTGGCGGAGATCCGCGCCCGGATGCGCATCCTGTCCGAAGCCTATGATGCCGAGGGACTCACGGTACGAGTGCGAGCGACCCCTGAGGACCTGACTGGTCTCAAAAAGAAGCTCGCGCGATAAGCCGCGGATGACGCCGGCGGGACCGCCGTCGGGATCGCCGGCGCAGGCATCTTTCGCCTCTGACGTTCCGGCGTTTCTTCTCCCTCTCCCGTTCCCCTCCGTCTTCAGGCCGTGATGCAATTGCCGCTGCTGCCACGGATCAAGTACAGTGGGCGGATCATTTCTCATTGTCTGATTATTGGGAGGCGTCATGGGAGTATTTCGACGACCCGAGTTGGAAAAGGATAATCCGGTTGCGCCGCAGATGTATGTGGGGCCCCGGCGAAGGCTCGCGCTGGCCCGCGCGGCGTCGAAGGCGCAGGTTTCCGCGCAGGGCGACATGGTCGAGACGCTGCAGACGTTGACGGCCGCGGCGGAAGGGTTTGTGGCGACGGTGCCGGCCTCGAAGGCACGGCACAAGGAACGGGCTGCCTTGCTGAAGGCGATCACGCAGGCGCAGCGCCGCTTGTCCGGCGAGCCGCGGCTCTGACGGGGACGCAGAGAGGGCCATGGGCCTGGTTCGACGGATGCCACCGGTTTGTGCGAGACTCGGCCGGGCGGCGGCGATCGTTGGGCGAAAAAGTTGTTGCTAGGTCACGGACAGAATTGGTATGGAAACTCCCCCGGCGGTCTGGTGACGGGCTTGGGGAACGCGGTGCCGGGTTATTCGATAGGACACATGGTTATGTTTGACGGGTTGGATCAATTTCTCGCGTTCATCGGGACGGTGGTCTGTCTGGTTGTGGTGATCGGTGGCGCATACCGGCTCTGGCAGCTCGGGGTGCGTGGATGGTTGAATGCGCTCAACGCGCGCATGGCGCGGGTGTATTGGAAGGTGCCGAAGCACACGCTGGTGGTCTTGCCGGCGCAGGCGGCCAATGTGTGGTGGGAAATGGGGCAGAAGGACGGCACGCCCTGCATGCAGGTGGTCGGGGAGTTTTTCTTTACGAATATCAGCAGTGAGCCGGTCCTGGTGCCCAAGACGTGTTTGGTGGTGTATGGGGCGCGGTATTGGTTCATCCCCACGTCCCATCGGGTGGAAGGGAATATCCTGGTGCGGCAGGCGCAGGGCTATCTGTTTGGCCACACCGATATCCCGTCGCGCGGGTTGACGGAAGGGCGGGCGGATTGGTTGATTCTTCCCCCGGTGAGACAGAAGGGGGAGCTCTTGCAAGGGCGGGCCTGTTTTATCGACGGATATGGGAACGAGCACTGGACCCCGATGATTTCGTTTGCCTATCGGGAGTGACGTGAACTCCGATCGCGTTCGATCGGCAGCCTCGTTGCTCTGAGATGATTCCTTCCGCGGCAGTCGGTTTGTCTGCCGTTCGTCCTGTCCTTTGTTGGATTTGTCGAGAGGGTTGGTTGATGTCCACGCGTCACCTCGGTCTCGCCGCGGCCCTGGCCGGTTGCTTCATGGTTCTGGCGGCTTCTGTCACCTGGGCTGATCCGACCTATGAGCAGACGGCCCGCTATGTGCTGGATGTGGTGAGGGCGTTTCGCACGGCCTATGTGCTGCACGTCGTGGAGCATACGCGCGGAGCGGGCCCCGAGCCGCGCGAGGACTGGGAGCGGGACGCGCATTTCATTCCGCTTCCCGCGCAGTTCGTGAAGGCGGCTGCCGGACAGGTGACGTCGGTGGAGATCGGTCTGATCAGCCTGACGCCGATCAATCCGGCGAACCGGCCGAGAACTCCGGCGGAAACCAAGGCGTTGATTCAGTTGGAGAAGGACCGGCAGCAGAGCTTTCTCAGTTTTGCGGACGGGGATCAGTTCACCGCGGTCTCGGCGGATCTGGCGCTGGTCCGGTCTTGCGTCGAGTGCCACAATCAGCATCCGCAGTCGGCGCGAAAAAATTTCCGTGAATGGGACGTGATGAGCGGGCTCGTGATGCGATTCAGGCGCCCGGGATCCACGCCGGGACTGCCGCTGCCTCTGGGACCATCCCCGAGTCCTTCTGACCTGTTCGAGCAGCCTGTGTCTCCGCCCCCGGTCATGCCGCCCTGGGTGCGCTGACCGCTCCGCTCGATCGACAACCGCTTCTACGGCTCCCGGCTCGGTGGAGACTCGCGTCCGGGACGCGCCTGCTGTCCCGCATGCATTGGATGGGAGCGTTGTTCTATACTCAGCCTATGCCGAGTCCTTCCCATCCTTCTCTCATGGATTCCTTCAACTCTGAATACCGCCGGCGGTTCTATGAGGGCCATCGGTCGCTTGCGCTGCTGATGATCCTCATTGTGTTTCTGTCCCCCTTCGCCGGGCTCTATGTGGCAGGTTTGTTCGGGGCGGTGAGCGGGGTATTCCTGTCTTTCGCGGCCTACTATCTGACGCCGTATCTCTGGCTCACGATCGGCGGGTGATCCGCCGATCGTGCCGTGTCCCGTTGCTGGTTACTGTTGAATCGCCGACAGGAGCCACTTGCCATCCCCGAATCGCATGAAGGTCCAGACTTCGCTGGATTCGGCCGGCTTTTCGTCGCTGCCGTCGATGAGATAGCCCGGTTCTCCGCGTTGCTTCTTCATTGACACGGTATAGTCGCGGGCGCTCCAGTGAAGCCCCACCGTGGCGTACTGCGTCGCATGTTCGATCCAGGCTTCGCGGACGTCAGCCCGTCCGAGGACCACATCGTCGACATGGTTCTCAATGTCCTGACTCGTGTTCTCTGCCAGGGCGGTGGTGAAGTAGGTGAGCATCTCCGGTGTGACGAACCGTTTCAATGCCGCCAGGTCCTGTGTGCTCCAGGCGGTCTGAATGTCGGTCAGGAGCTGCTGAAACGCGGCTTTGTCCGCGGTGGTGATGTCGAGGTCGGTCGTCGCGGGCCGGAGGGCGGTCGCTGAGGATTCCGCCAGCAGGCTTCCGGCGACGGCGCTGCTTCGCGTGATGCCGGACAGCACCGGGGCGGGAGTCCGCCGGACTTTCAGAAAGTAATAGGCGGCGCCGGCTCCCAGGATCATGAGAAACAGGAGGAGGCCGCTGTTGCCGGCTGCGCCGGCTGCCTGGCCGACAGCCTCACCGGCTTCGTTCGTTTTGGCGCTGCTCTCGGTGGCGCCGAAGAGCATGTGGCCGATCCAGGATCCGGCGAGGCCGCCGGCGATCCCGGCCAGAAGGGGATTGCGCTGTAAAAAGGACGGTTGCGAAGCCGGCGTCGGTTGGGCCATGGGGGCCTGACCGGCTGCCGCTGATTGCGGGGCCGTTGTGGCCGGCTTCGGGGTGGTCGATTGTTGGATCGGCTGGGCGCCGTTCTGGTCGTGGGTCCGCGAACCCCGGCTGCCGATGTTGCCGGAGGCACTGCTGCTCCGGGATCCGCTGGAATACCCTCCGCCTGATCCGCCCCGGGCTTTCGCCAGGGAGACGGCCGGGGTTCCGATGAGCGCAAGTACGATGCCTGCTGCGATGACCTGTGTTGTATTCACGTGCAGTTCCTTTCAATCGATGCGAGAGGCTGACTGGATGAGCCTTGTTATCCTACCAGAATGGGTTCAGGAAAGCGGATTATTCGAGAACCTGCGGGCGTGCGTCCGCTCGTCCCGCCGCTTCTTAATGGTTTGCGTGGATTGACCCGTCTTCACAGGACTCGTACGATATCTGCCTCACTCTATGAGGAGGATCTATGGCGCAGATTACTGAAGTCGCTCCGGACCTGTTCCGCATGACGACATTTCTCGAGCCGTTCAATCTGCAGTTCAGCCAGTTCCTCGTGCGCGATGCCGAGCCGCTGCTTTTTCACACCGGTCCTCGCGCGCTGTTTCCGGCGGTGAAGGAAGCGGTGGGGGCGCTGATCGATCCCCAGTCGTTGCGCTGGATCGGGTTCAGCCATTTCGAGGCCGACGAGTGCGGGTCGCTGCCGGAGTGGCAGGAGGCGGCCAGGCATGCCACGGCGGTCTGCAGCCTGGTGGGCAAGCTCGTGAGTGTGGATGATTGTCTTGCGGTCCGGCCCGCCAAAGGGATGGCGGACGGCGAGGTGCTGCAGACGGGCAAGTACCGATTCCGGTTTCTGGCGACGCCGCATGTGCCGCATTGCTGGGACGCGGGGCTGTTGTTCGAAGAGACGCAGCGGACGCTTCTCTGTTCGGATCTGCTTCACCAAGCCGGCAATGGGGACCCGGTGACGGAATCGGATGTCGTGGGCCGCTGCCGGGACGTGCTGGTGGAATATCAAAAGGGCCCGCTGGCGAATTATCTGCCCTATGGCCCGTTCATGGATGCGACCATGCACCGTCTGGCGGCGCTCCAGCCCAAGACGCTGGCGACGATGCACGGTTCGGTCTACGTCGGCGACGGGGGAAAAGCGCTCCAGGACCTTGCCGGAGTCTTCCGGGAGGTGCTGGGCGCTTCGTAACGGTTTCCCCACCGGAAGAACCGGATGATCGGGTCTGTCGATCTCCCTGTTCACGTTCGCGTATTTGGCTCACCTCGCCTGCCCGGAATCCGTGTAAGATGTTCGAGCGTTCGTTTCCGGCAGGCCGTGAGCTTCAGCCCGCCTCCCTGTCCCTTCCTTTTTCTCCTGTTGGTGTATGTGAAAGGTCCCCATGGTAAAGAAATGGCCGGATGGGCCTGTGCCCGGCTCGGTGATTCCTCGTCTGCGGCAATCGACTGAGGTGCGGGTAAGTCTGGCGGCGATAGCCGACGGCATGGGGGAGATGGTGTGGATTGCGGCCGGTCAAGGGCCGGACGTGCCGCTGGTAGCGGACACAGTGCCGGATCACGATCGGCCACACTGTTGCCCTGAGGAAGCCGCGAAAGACGCTTGCGAACGTGGCGGATTTGGCGTGACCGGCGGTCAGTTCTATAAGCCGGAAGAGGGACCGTAGCCATGCACCGTCGCGCGATGGAGCCGCGATCTGACTGGCCCGCGCAACTCGACCGGGTCGGCCTCACGTATCACAGTCTGGACGGGGGCTACTGGCGCGAAGATGCGGCCTATGAGTTCTCCGACTCGCAGATCGATTGCCTGGAATCCGCCACGGCTTCGTTGCATCGGCTCTGTGTCGATGCGGTCGAACGGATTGTCCGCGACGATCGTTTCGCCGATCTCAGGATCCCCGATGGTTGGCGGCCGCGCATCATCGACTCGTGGGAGCGGCAGGAGCCGTCGCTCTATGGACGCTTTGATTTCTGGTATGACGGGGCGGGGGCGCCGAAACTCCTGGAGTACAACGCCGATACGCCGACCTCGTTGATTGAAGCGGCGGTCGGGCAATGGGGATGGCTGCAAGAGGCTTGTCCGGCGGCCGACCAATTCAATCGTCTGCATGATCGATTGATCGGGCAATGGCGTGAGATCCGTCGGCAGGCTTCGACCGATCTGCTCCATCTGGCCTGCTTGGATGGGAGCGACGAGGATCGGCAGACGGTGACCTATCTGGCCGATACGGCGAATCAGGCCGGGTGGCGGGTGCAGACGCTGCCGATTGAGCGGATCGGGTGGGAGTCGGGCAGTCGGCGGTTTGTGGATTGCCGGAACGAGCCTATCTCGGTGCTCTTCAAGCTCTATCCCTGGGAATGGCTCTGTCAGGACGCCTTTGCCGTGGATCTATCCAGGTCTTCGATGCTGGTGCTGGAACCGGCCTGGAAACAGCTGCTCAGTCATAAGGGGCTGCTGGCATTATTGTGGGAGTGGTATCCCGATCACCCGAATCTGTTGCCCGCCTTTTTTTCAGGACCGGGGGGTTGCCCCGCCTATGTTCGGAAACCCTTTTGGTCGCGTGAGGGCGCCAATATCTCGATCGTGAACGGAGATCAAGTCCTGACAACGTCCGGGCCCTATGATGCGGGAACCTCGGTCTTTCAACAGTACATGCCGTTGCCGGTGTTCGATGGATGGCATCCGGTGATCGGGTCCTGGGTGATCGGCGATGAGCCGGCGGGGATCGGGGTTCGTGAGGATCGCGGGTTGATCCATGGGAATCAGAGCCGCTTCGTGCCGCATTCTGTGGTGAAGGGCGTGTCTGTGCTCTGAGGGGGCTTACTCCTAGGTGCCTGGGGCGCTGCCCGTGGTTCCTGTGTTCCTGCCGGTGGCTTCCGTCTTCTTCAAACAACAGTGTGCATACTTTCTCCCGCTGCCGCAGGGGCAGGGCGCGTTGCGGCTGAGTCCCCGGCGCCGCCAGGGCAGGGAGGGGAGGAGTGCTTCCGTATCCTGATGAAAGAGACTCCGCATCAGGGAGTAGAGCGCGGGATCGCGGCGCTTCAAGAGTTCGGGCGAGGTGAAGAAATACTCGGCCAGCACCGCGAAGAATTCGTGTTCGTTGGTATAGGCGTAATCGCTGATGTGGGTACGGCGGGAGGAGGGGTGGGCCAGTTCCCGCGCCACGTATCGGACCCACTGGCGGACCGCCATCCAGGGGACTTCCGGCGGCAGTCCGTATTCGCCGGCTTCTTTTTCGACCAGGTGCGCAAATTCGTGCACGCCCACGTTGTGGGTGCCGGGATGCGGGGAGAATCCTGCCAGCAACGCCGGCTTCGAGAGAATCATCACCCCGCTCAAATGATGCAGGCCGACCATGCCGAGTAGATGTGCTTCCGACCCACCACTAGTGCGGTAGGCGTCATCGAAGGCATCCGGGTAGATCAGCACTTCATGCAGCCGATGATATTCCCAGTCATGGAACCCGAAGATCGGGATAACGGCACTGGCCGCCACCAACACTCGAGTGGTCTCGTCCGCCTCGGTGCGAATGCCGGTGATCCGGACCTCGTCGAGAAAGATCTGCATCAGTTGCCGGAACCTGGTCTTGCCCGCCTCATCGAGCGCCAAAAAGAAGGCGACATGTTTGCGAAGGATTTGTTCCCGTTCTTCGGGAAACGGTTGGCGCATCATCTCCATCCGACGAAGGCAGGGCCGCCGCACCCATCTGTAGGCCAAGGGACAGAGTCCGAGCAGGGGCCACAGCAGAGGGAAGAGCCAGGTCATCCATCCTGCCGTTCCTGCTGCCAAGATGGCGGCGATGAGGGCTTGCTGCTGATTCCGACGTTGAGCCTCTGGCGTCACGAGCATCGAGTTGATCTCCCGGGAGTAGGCACTTGCCCTGTCGCGATTCTACTCTGAACCGCCTCGTGGTGATCTCGGTCTGCGTTTTACGGATGCCGATTCAGGCTTCTGCGCTCCGGATCGAACTCTGGATTCAGTCCCTTGCTTTCTCTATGTCCAGGACGGAATGTTTGCGATATTGAGCATGCAACTTGTTGAAAACACGTTAGAAAATTAAGTATTTTTCTATCGTGTTTTCTATGGCTTGTTCGTGCTAAGATCCCCTTGCTGCTTTCTTGGTCGCCTTGGGTCTTCACCCAGCGGTTAGGAAGTCGGGGAGGTGATGTGGCCATCACCTCCCCTTTTTTTTGCCTTGTGGCATTCTTGCCTCAGTGTCTTCAGACCCCACCCCATCAATCGTGATGGGTTTCTCCTCTCCAAGCTGTGCGTTTGCCCTCTGGTCTTTCCCCCTGTCCCCCTCCTTCTGTATGCCGCTGCATCGGAATGTTCTGGAGAGCGATGAGACCTGCTCGCGAGTTTTCGATTTTGAATGGGTCGGGAACTCGGGGGGCGAGGTGGACGGGATGGGATATGGAGGGGGAGTCACTGATGGGGCTGTCTCATCGGATCGTAGGAACGATGATGGAGCCGGCGGACACCCGACGATGAAAAGTGAATGGAGAAATCTTGTTCGAGCTGTGAGTCGGAATGACGGGAGTGGGATGTGAGTGTGAGTGAGGGAGAGAGGCGAGGAGGCGACGTGACCGTCGCCTCCTCATGGTGCGACTACTTCTTCTTCTTCGCGGCAGCCTTTTTTACAGGCTTCTTCGCTGCTGCTTTCTTCGTGGCCATGAGTACTTCACCCCCCTTCGGTGTAAAAAGTTGTGATTCGATGTGACAGGTATAGCAGAGATTGCGCGGCGAGTAAATTACTTCCGTGCGGATTTTGCTGGTCGGTCAGAAAACGGACGGGGCTTCGCTATCCCGTGATCCGCCCCTTTGCGAGGCGGGAAGGTTGGCTGGGGCAGGGTGACGTATCTGAGTTGCTCCGTTGAAAGTCAGGTTGTCGATGATCGCCTTGCGTATGCGACATGGAATGCGATCGGCGCAGATTGTTTGCTGGCAATAGTTTCCGGCCATTCAGTTGTCCGCACTGTGAGGTGTGGCAAGTCGATGACCGTCGTCGATCCGGCTATTTTGAGTTTCCGATACTCCGTCGAAGGGGTGCGTGAGGGGATGAGGCGGGCGTGTGGTCCGGGTTGCGCGGCTGATCCAATCACGTGGGCTCATGAAAATATTTTTCATGGAAGACCCTTTCCACCCCCAACATCGGTGTTCGATGGAGTCCTGATTCCAGATCGCGAACTCTCAGCTGACGATGCGCAATTTATCTCCTGATTCGATTTCAATGCCGACACCTCATTCAGTTGCGTGTTGGATTCTCCTCGATGCCAATGAGGTCGCGAGAACTTTGGCGCGGTGAATGGAGCAACGGGCGGAGGCTTTCGCGCAGATCGGCTAGCAGCAGGACTCTGCCCGCCCTTGCGTCCGACAGTATCGGGGCGTAGGCTAATAATATCTTCGTGCAGCCGCCTCATTCTGTAGGTGGTGTTATGGTCCTCCGTGGAGCTTCAATCCATCGGTCCGGACCTGCCGGGTGTTTTTCTCTCACCAGACGGGCGGTCGACTATACCCCAACGGGGCGAACGACCGGTCGTTTAGCGACTCTCGCGTCGGGCACCGTCTCCGGTGCCGCTTCTTCACATCAAGCCACCCGAATCAGGCACGAACTGTCGCGGCTAATCTGCCGTTTGTCGGATTGCCTGAGACGGAAAGGAGGTTGTCATGACCTATCGCTATAGCGGTATCGACATCATCGTTGGATTCGGCATGTGCGCCATTGTGTTCGGCGCGCTGTTCCTCTTCGTGGCCACCACCGGCACTTTCCTCGTCGCCACGCCACCGGCGATGGGTGAGCCATTCTCCAGTTCAGCGAACGGAATGGTGTGGTTGCAGCCTGCTCTTGGGCGCGCCATTGTCGAGCGCACGTTGTTGCAGCGGCAGAGCGATCGCATGACGGCTCAGGCGACCTTGGAATGGGATCAGGCGTTACTCGCGCACTATAGCCTGCAATCCCTTCCCGGCGGTCCCTTCGGATTTATCATGGACCGTGCAGCGACGATGCCCGATGACCATGCGGCCCGCGTGCAGGCAGTCATGGGGCGTTCCATCGTGAATGCCACCAGGCGCGGATTGCGCAGCGGCATCCTTTCGGCGGATCACTATGTCTCTGATTACAATCGCGACGCGATCGCTGCCGCGGAGCAATTGGGCGGGCGCATGCAGGGGGCATTCGCAGCGACCTGGCAGCCGTTGCTTGGTCGCTGGATTGTGGATGCCAGCCGGGACTATGCCGCTCGGGCGGCCGTGGTTCAGGAGCAGTTGGGTGTGGCGATTGTCCATGTGGCGCAGGCCAGGACCGGGCTGGAAGAGGCCTGGGGGGCGAATCAATATCAGTTGGGGACGTTGCTGGCGGCGGTGGATCGCACGGCGACGATGACGGAACAGGCCGATCAGGTTATGGTGGCACGCGCGATGCCGACGGCCGCTACGATGGTGTCGGATCCGGCGATGGTCTGGCCCGGGATTCCGCTCGGGTATCTTTTTGCTGCGATGATCGGAATGGGCGCGGTGTTTTTCAGCGGGTTGAGGCTGTCCGCCATGAGCCGGGAAGCAAAGGCTTCAGCCGATCTTCGGCGCGAGCGTGATCGCTGGGTCTATCGCCTGGCGGCGTAGTTGTGTGACGGGGGCGGCTGATTCCCGTTGCCGGTGTCAGCCGCCCGTTGAACGCCGGTTGGTTCGTGGAAACAGGATGAGTCTATCGGAAGATTGTGAGGGGGATCATGGTTATCCTCATTGGTCTGGTGACGGTAAGTGCGCTTGTGGGCCTGCTGGTCTGGTCGCTGACGGGAGAAAGTGATGCGGAGCATCGCCATATGGCTGAGATGAAAGGCCCGTCCGGGCCGTCCTCCGCACCTGAGTCAGGGGTGCCGTTCAGGCGAGCGGCCTGAGTCGCCATTCCGATCGGTGCGCTGGCGCGCCGGACCGGCGAATCTCAAGGGAAAATCTGCGTACGCCGTACGGGATAGATTCGTGTAATGACGCGGGATGGGTTAGAGGGTGCCGTCGCTATTGGGCTTCAGGGTCGCAATAGCGGCCTGTGCGATCCCACCCAGGCGTTCGGCTCCTGATCGGTCGAGCAGTTCCCATTTCCCGCCTGGCGACTGCCTTCTGAACGAAGCCACCAATCCTTCCCCAATCCGGCGTTGTGCGGTCGCCGTGAAGGCAAACACCTGATCGCAGAACCGGCAATAATAGAACCGGATGAGCGGCTGAGACTTCGTGCGATGTTCGCCAATCAATGGGATTGGTCCGGCATCCAGCGGGCAGGGTGTGTATCCGGGGGCGTCAGGGTTTGTCATAGACGCAGTATATCAACAGTCAATCGGGTTGTGTGGGGGATGGGATTGCGCCTCGCCGGGGGGCCGGATACAATCGCGCGCTCAATCTGTGCGGCAGGGGCCGCATAGCGGTTGCCCGGGGATATATGGCTGAACCTGAACCGAAATCGAATCCGCCCGAGTCGGCTGAATTGATCGTGAGCGCCGAGCGGCATCAGCAGCTTCAAGATATTGTTTCCTATGTGAAGGGCCTGCATCATTTTATCGATCCGGATATGTATGATATTCTGTTGAAGCAGCTGGAGGAGTTGGAGTGGTGTGTCGAAGGAGTTGAGTGCGAGTCGAAGGACTTCAAGGAATGTTTTGGATTCACTATGCAGGTGACATGGAACGATCTCATGTTTCTGGAGACCGTCGTGATGGCGGCGGATACCTAATTCTCACCGCAAGACCACCGGCTATCGAGTCGAGAACCTCACCGATCAGGGATTCGATGATCTGCTGAAGTGGCTGGCGAAGGCGGAAGACGATCTGTTCCGGTGCAAACTCAAGTACCCATAGGCTCGGGATGTTGCGGAGTCGAAGTGTTGGCTGAATACGCACGCTGTCGATCAGTAGCTATTTCGCCTCATTGTCAGAATGAGGTGAGGGAGGATGGCCGGAGATCTGTTTCTGGCGAAGCAGTTTGGTGAAGTAGGTGCGCTGGAGCTTCAGCGCTTCAGCGGCTTTCGTTTGGTTCCATCCGTTCTGCTGAAGCGCTGTCTCCAGCACTTTCTTGCTGTAGGTCTCCATCATTTCATGATAGGCATGCAGCGACGGGTTCGGTCCGGAGTCCGGATCGGGTGTCGATGCGACCGCCATGAGCGACATCTGCGATGGCTCAATCGTCGCGCTCGTGGAGAGGATGACGGCGCGGGTCAGCACATTCTCCAGCTCGCGGACATTTCCCGGCCAATGATATTGGCGCATGAGCGTGAGCGCGCGGTCGCTCAGTGTGTACTGGCGATAGCTTCCGAGTCCGGCGGCACGCCGGAGGAAATGCTCGGACAGAGCTACTAGGTCATCCAGGCGCTCCCGCAGTGGGGGCAGCGTGCTGGCGATGACGGCAAGTCGGTAATACAAGTCTTCCCGAAAGATCCCCTGGCGGATGGCCTGCCGCAAATCTTTGTTCGTCGCGGCAATAAACCGGACATTGGTCCGAATGAGCTGCGTGCCGCCCACCCGGTAGAAGGTCTGATCCTGAAGCACGCGTAAGAGGTGGCTCTGCATGAGCATCGGCATATCGCCGATCTCGTCCAGGAAAACGGTGCCTCCTTCGGCGATTTCAATTTTTCCGGGTTCACGCTTCAGTGCGCCGGTGTAGGCACCTCGTTCATGTCCAAACAGCTCATTCTCCAGGAGGGTATCCGGTAAGGCCGCGCAGTTCACCGCGACGAACGGCTTATCCCGTCGTGGGCTCCAGCGGTGAATGGCGCGCGCAATCACTTCTTTCCCGGTACCGGTCTCGCCGAGCAACAGGACGGTGACCGGCGTGGCTGCCGCTTGCTTGGCGATGGCGAGTTGTGCGGCCATTTTCTGATTGGTTCCGATGATAGGATCGTACTGTCCCTCGACCTCCTTGCGGAGGACCTCGACATGGCGATCCAGCGCGAGGGTCTCAAGCGCTTTCTTGATCACGACCGTGAGGTGGTCGGCCGTGAAGGGCTTGGTCAGGAAGTCGAAGGCGCCTAAGTGCATGGCTTGCACCGCGCGCTCGATCGTGCCGAAGGCGGTCAGGATAATAATCAGCGGTGTGGTATAGGTGGGTAAGGGAGTCTCCGAGTCGGGCGCTGAGGCAGCGGTGGCGGTTTCCCGAACCTGTTGTAACACTTCCAGCCCGGAGCGATGGGGGAGTTCCAGATCGAGGAGGACGAGATCCGGTGCCTCCTGTTCAATAAGTCGCAGCGCCTCTGCCCCGTCGCTCGCGGTCAGGGGTTCATGCCCCATCCATGTGATGCGGTTTTCCAGACCGAGCAGAATATCCCGGTCATCATCGACGAGGAGGATTTTGGCGCGCATAGCGTGCAAGCCCCCTGTTCAGTCTTCGGAAGTGTAGTGACTTCATAGAGAAAAATATATGGCCTGTTGATGGCCTATACGGGCAAAGAGCCTCACGGTGGGCCAACCTGTGCCACCTCATTGCGGTTGCCGGTACGTCTCCGGAGTTGGCGCGATCGGCAGCGTAAAACAGATACAGGTTCCTCGACCGGGGGTGCTCTCCGCCCAGATTTCTCCCCGGTGCATCGTGATCAAGGTTTTGGTAATGAACAGGCCCAATTGAGCCCCTTGCGACGACGGCATCGACGACGGCACTTTTGAAAATTCGTTGAAGACGCTCGGTAAGTGGAGCGGATCAATCCCGCATCCGGTATCGGCCACGCAGGTCTTGACCATCCCGGCAGCATCACAAGAAAACGTGACGGTGACAGCCCCGCCGGGAGGGGTGAACTTGATGGCGTTGCCGATCAGATTCCAGAGAATTTGCTCCAGCTTGTCGCGGTCGCCGAAAATTCTGGGGAGGGGGCGCTTCGGCTGGATCCGCAGGGCGATCTGTTTTTCTGCTGCGACCGTCTGCAAGCCCTCTGCGGCAGTGGCGGCAATCTCTGCAATGCAGACCGGTTCAGGCCGAAGCACATCTTTGCGGGTATCCAACCGCGATCAATCCAACAGCTGGTTGATGATGCGGGCCAGCCGAGCCACGTTGTGCTCGATCCGCGTGAGGTAGGTCGTTTGTTGGCTTGTCAATGGACCGGTGACACCATCCAGCATGTTTTCGGCAAAACTGCGAATGGCGGTCATAGGCGTGCGCAATTCATGGGACACGACCGACAGGAAGGTCGTGCGCCGTCGATCGTGGGCTTGGAGTTGGTCATTGGCGCGAGAGAGTTCCTCCGTGCGCTCGTGGATGCGTTCTTCCAGATGCTGGGTCAACTCGGAGAGGTGGGCATAGGCGCGGGCGTTGTCAATTGCGGCGGCCACATGGCTGGCGATCGTCAGAAGAATATGAAGATCTTCTTCGGTGCATATCTGGGCGCCGCGATCACCGGCAATGTATCCCAAGGTCCCGTGATGACTCTGGAGTGGAACGGCAATAAACGACGAGATGCCGGCCCGTTGCAGCAAGTCCATCACCGGCGGATAGATCCGGTCGGCTGCGGCCTGGAGGGCCTGGATGAGCACCGGTTCGCGGCGAAGAAACAGATCAGCAGTGATGCTGCCATCGTCGCGTATGGGGATCTCCAGGTTATAGGCGAGCTCGGCAATCTCGGGCGAGATCCCCGTGACGCGGGCGATGTAGGACACGTCACGCTCCTCAAGCCGCAGGACCAGCACCATGCGCAGGAAGCCGAGATTGCCGACCAGGAGTTGGAGCACCGTGTCGAGGAGGTGGTTCATGTCCAGGGTGCTCGCAATGGCGGCGCTGGCTTGATGGAGGGTGGTCAGCTGACTGAATTGTTGTTTGATCGTCTCGAGGTTGGTGGTAATGGCCTGATTCCGCTCTTGAACCGAGCGGGCCATGACATTGAAGAGCCCGGTCAATTGGCCGACCTCATCGTTCGTGGACGGGGACAGTTGAACCGGCGCCGTACCCTCAGTCACCTGGCGGGCCATCCCGGCCAGGCGTCGCAACGGAGTCGTAATGCGCGAGGTCAGCAGGTGAGCGCCGAGTATGCCGGCTCCGATAATGAGGGCGGTCAGGGCAAAGACATTCTGGATCATGGTCAGCACGGCCTGACGCACGAGCTCATCGGTGAGGCCGATTTGAATAATGCCGTACACCGGGGGCCGTTTCATCATAGCCCCGTCGATGGCCGTGGATTCGGGGTCGAGTGTAAACGGGGTGATGGGTGCGGGTGATGCCCGAAGCACCGGCAAGGCAAAGTCATAGAGTGTCTCGGACAGAGTGGGGAATAGCTGAGTCATGTAGGAGCCTTGATTCTGAGGGGCGAGCGTGAGCTGATCCGAGACGGCAAGCGGGGTAATTTGCGGAACCGTCGCTGGCGTTTGAGCCAGTCGTTGGGCGATGTCTGCGGGAGGATAGATCGGATGGGAGGGAGATCGTTGTGGATCTGTCAACGACTGGCGCGCTCCCTTGCTGTACCGGGCGATAGCTTGGCCGTTTGAGCCCATGACGACGACGTAGACAACTTCATCGATGGAGAGAAGACCTTCGATGTACTGTTGAAGGGTCGTTTGATCTTCCGCGACCAGGCCGGCAAATCGGAAATGGTTGTTGTGCGCGATGTTGGTCAGGAGAATTGTGCCGAGGCGATGGAGATTCTGCAGCATGGCATCGCGTCGAATCTCAACAAAATACCAGCTCAACGTGGAACAGGTCAGGACCAGAATCAGGCTGAAGAACACGACAAATTTCGTCCGCAAGCTGACGAACGGCCCCGTCGGTGCGCCGGGAGGCGGTGTCGGACTCTGGAGAGAGAGCGGTTCGGCTGCCATAGAAATCAGATCCTAATATTTCTCATCAATCAGGCGCTCGATTTCGCTGGGAAAGGTGATCTCCAGGAAGTTGGCTGTCTTTTGGTTCACCGTAATGCTCAGGCGTTCGACGGGTATCGGTTTCATCGGGAGTCTCCTGTCTCCATCGAGGAGTCGTCTGGCAAGTAGACCGGTTTCCCGGCCGACATCGCCGTAGGAGACGGAAATGCTGAGGAGCGCTCCGAGCCTGGTTATCTCCGGCGAGAAGCCGATGACAGGGACATGGCGTGCCATGGCCGATTCGAGGATGAAACCGACGGACTCCGCGGTCAAGACCGTTGAATCGGGTACCAGCCATAGCCCGTCGGCGGTCTCGATGAGCGCGCGTAGCTGCTGCGGCACCTCTCTTTCGCTGCCGACGGGAAATTCCGTCAGCTTGAACCCGCTGGCAGCCGCATAGGGAGTCGTTTCTTTGATACGGGATCCGTTCTTCGCGGGGTCGAACAGGACTCCGAGCTGATGGAGCGACGGCAGAAACGAGCGAAGAATCTTGAATTGACGTTCGGCGGGAATCTCCAGCAGCGTGCCGGTCATATTCGGGGCGGAGAGACGATGCTTTGAAGGATCAAGAATCATCATATACACGATGGGCATATCCATGATCTCCACCTGGGCGGCCAGAGCGGCTTTGAGACCGACGGCCAGAACGAGGGACGCGTCGGAGGCCCTGATTTTCCTGGCCAGCTTTTTCCCGAGCTCTGGATCACCGCGCAAATCGTATTCGACATAGGTCATGGAGGCAGGGGCCGTGACTTTGAATCCCTCGATCGCCTGTGCATAGGCCGACAAGTCGGAGGATTGCAGTATGGCAATTTCTCCGGCAAGGGCGTGGGCTGATCCGAGGAGACAAAATATGATGAGCAGAGCGAATCCCCCCAAGTATCTGCCAGGTGCGCGGCATTCGGCGAAGGGGGGACACTCCGTGTGGTGTCGATGAGGCGTCATCATAATATCACGATCGCAGATTGTCGTGTCGCGGTTTCTCTGGGGCGTTGCGACCTGTCTGCGTGGGCTCTGACGGCGGCACCTGTCCGGTTGAAATGGATTGGACGGTCCCCAGGATGCGGGTCGCTGTCCCGGTCGCACTCCGAACCACATGGCCCGACCATGAGAGCCACTGGAGAGTGCCGTCGGCTCGGCGCACGCGGTGAGCATAGGCGAGCTCAGGCTGAGAGGATTTGGGCGCCTCCAGCAGCGCCGCCAGAACGGTAGCCTGATCCTCTGGGTAGACTCTGGCCAGAAATTCCTCCCTGGAGAGGGGACCAGCACCGACCGGGAGGTCGAGCAGATCATTGACGATCGGCGACCAATAGCAGTGGTCCGTCTGCAGGTTCCAGTCCCAGATGCCGACGCGCGCAGTCATGAGCGCGAGCTGAACCCGCTCCTCGTTGATGCGGAGAGCATCTCCAAGTCGTTTGCGTTCGGTGATATCGGTGGAGATTCCGCACACGGCATAGGGGGTCCCTGTTTCGTCGCAGAGCGGAAATTTGATCGAGATGTAGTGGCGCAGCCCATCCCGGTGAGGGGCGGTTTCGTCGTACTCCACCGGAGCCTTGCGTTCCAGCACCTGGCGATCGTTGGCACTGAATGCGTCGGCAATTTCGCGGGGAAAGAGATCATGATCGGTGCGCCCGACGATCTGATCGGTGGTCAAGTTGAACATCTGCCCGAACCGGCGATTCGTGAGCACGTAACGTCCGTCCAGCCCTTTCACGTAAATGACGGCGGTCGTGTTATCGATCACGTCTTTCAGCAGCCGTTCACTGCGTCGGAGGGCTTCTTCTATCCGTTTGCGGTCGGTGATGCACTGTAAGGAGCCAGCCATGCGGAAGGGCCGTCCATTGTCGTCCCACACGGCCTGGCCGCGCGCGCGGAACCAGCGGTATTCGCCCTGTTTCGTGAGGAGCCGGTACTCCACGTCGTAGGGCTCGTGCTGTTCCATGTGCGCGCGCAATGCGGCCAGGGCTCGCTCACGATCTTCAGGGTGCAACCGGGACATCCAGCTCTCCAGGATGTCCGGAAACTCCTCCCGGCTATATCCTAACAACTCGCGCACCCGCGGAGACCACCAGACCGGCGTGTGAGGGTGATGCCACGGCTGGCCGGGCAGAACCTGTCCATCCCAGAACCCGTCGCTCGATCCGCGGATCACGCATTCCAAGCGGTTTTCCCGTTCCCGCAATCCCGATTCGACACGCCACTGTTTGGTCGTATCATGAAAGACCACGACCGCCCCGGCGACGGTGTCGTCCTCCCACAGCGGAGAACTGACGTATTCGACGGGGAAGCTGGTGCCATCACGTTTCCAAAATACTTCATGGGTGACGCGATGGATCTCACCGTCGTGCAGGGCGGCGTAGATCGGACAGGCGTCGTCGGGGTACGGGGTCCCATCGATTCTGCTGTGGTGCAGGAGCGCATGCATAGGCCGCCCGATCAAGTCCTCCACAGCATAGCCGAGCATCGCGGCCGCGCGCGGATTCACGAACGTAGCGAGCCCCTGGCGATCGATGCCATAGATGCCCTCGCCGGCCTGCGTTAGGATAAGACTATGCCGGCGACGCAGTTCATCCAGCGCCCGCTCCGTCTGCTTTCGTTGGGAACTGTCGCGAATGATACCGCTATAGAAGTTGCCGGTTTCGGTTTTCCAGGTAGCCAGCGAGAGTTCGATCGGAAATTCGGTGCCGTCCTGCTTGAGCCCCTGGAGTTCGACGACCGATCCGATGAGACGCCCCGATCCGGTTGCTTCCAGACGGGCCAGGCCGGCGTTGTGGCGATAGTGATACCGTGACGGCATGAGAACCGTGAGCGGTTTTCCGATCAGATCATGGTTCGAATAGCCGAACATGGTCGCAGATGATCGATTGTGCGAGAGGATGATGCCCCGCCCATCGGCCACCACGATGGCATCGCTGGCTGACTCCACCAGTGAGCGGAAGCGGTCTTCGCTTTCCGTCAGGAGATGTTCGGCGCGTTGGGCTTTCACCGCCAGTTCCTTGACCCCGATCGCGCGACGGAGCGTCTGGCGGAGTTCCTCGCGATGGTAGGGTTTGGTTAAATAGGCGAAGGCCCCCCGCGTCAGCGACCCCACCGTTTTCTCCGTCGTCGTGCTGGCCGTGACGATGATTACGGGTAAATGCGGGTCCAGCTGTTGGATCGTGGCGAGCACCTCGAGGCCATCGCCGTCCGGCAAGGTCACGTCGAGCAAGACTGCATTGAAGCGATGGGCACGGAGCTGGGCGAGCGCGCCGTGACAAGAGGGGGCGGTATGGACGGTATAGCCGTCGTGGGTGAGCAGGTCCTGCAGGCTCACGACAATATCAGGATTGTCTTCCACGACGAGCACGGTATGGGAAGGGGCTTCGCCGGCCATAGCTCCCTCAGTCAGTGAAGCCTTAGATATAGGACACGGCCTGACTCACCGTGGCCCAAGGCTGAGGGTCGTGTGTTGCGCCGTACAATAACGAGAATGGCGCAAGAATAGTACAGATATACCACTTAAGGAAACCATTTAGAATCTCATCGGCAGCCAGCCCATCGCCTGGCTGCCGATCGTTTCGCCAAGAGGATACTCCTGGTGCTTGTCGTAGAGTGCGTTGAGTGCGGATTCTGCCACTTCAGCTTTGTCGTGCCAGAGCCGGTTCATCGTGCCTTGTACGTCGTTATAGACCGAGCGGCGATCTGCGTTCGACGGGGCTCGCGAGATCGGCGGTCCATAGCGTGAAGCGATGCTCACGCTTTCTGCTTCTTTGATCAATCCCATGGCGTCGATGTGGGGAGCTGAGTCGGTCACGTTGGTTGGGTCCGCGGCGGGGGATTCCGTCTGCCCCAGGCTGCTCATAGTGATGGTCAGCAGGGTGGCCAGCATCGGATGGTCTGATCGTCTCAGCTCTGCGGTCATTGCAGTTCCTCACTTCGGCATCGAGCGCTGATGGTCGAGTCCACCGGCGGCGCCTACAGGAGCGGCTCGGTAATGGAAAGGCGTTGTGCAGGGGGAACACGGCGAGGTCGCCCTCGTTTCAGCGGAGCGAGGCGAAGAGGAAATAGGCCGCCGTTGGTCTGCTCCATCTCGGCCGCCGCATCATCAATGGCATCAGCAATGACCCGGGCCATCGTGCGCTGTTCGGTCCAGTAAATGGCGTTTCGCAGGCGTTCGATCAGAGTCGTCGGGAGAAGGACGGTGATGCGCTGATTGCGAGAATCTGCGGTGGCAGTCACCCCGTTGAGGGATGGTGCGTGAAGATCAACAGCGGCAGTCTGACTCGATAGGGGCAGGAGACGATCGTCTGATTTCCGATCAGACCGCCATCCCTCGGTGCGAAGGTGTCCCGTTTTTTGAGAGCTCTTTTGTCTCATGGGTATGAACCCCTTTGTCAGTGCGGCGATCGTCGCCGGTGATCGTGATGACCATGAGCCACGAGATTCCTACCAGCCCCGCTAACAACACCCAGTTGATCAATTCCTGTGTCACGGTGTGGACTCCTGAGGAGTGGCGCCTCAAGTTCTTTCTGGAGGAGTTCGCAAGCCGTATGCCAGTGGCCCTATCCGATTGCACGGGCATGTTTGGGAGAAGATTGTTGGAAAAAGCGGAGCTGAGCCGATCCCCATCGCGATGTATGACGGTAGGAGCCGACGAGGGTGGATCAGATGTGATCCGTAAGTGAATCGGAAAGGATTCGCCGGTGGGCGAAGGAATCGCGGGTTGTCATGGCAAAGAGGGAAGGAATCAGAGGAGCGCTATCGGGTTGAGGTCGTGAGGGAGCGAAGATCCCACTCAGCCACTCCGTGTAGACCGACTTGTTTCAGCAGCGCAGCGCGCATGCGTCGGAGCGGGGCGTCGGTGGGGCGGGCATCGATGAGCGTGCAGAGACAGGCCATCGCGTCGTACCAGAATCCCTGGCGGGCGTTGTCCTGCACGCTCTGCGTGCTGCAGGTGAGGTGCGGGCCTGCTTCGACAAGACAGGCATTGAACTCACAGCGCTCAATGACTCCCCCCGCCACGATGTCCTGCGATGGTGAGTCGGGGTTACGGATCACAGAGACGTACCATCGATACTGCACGTCCGGTTCGAGTGTCACTCCCATCTCCTTCAGACTAATCGTCTGAATTCCTGCCTTCGTCGGAGAAGGGATGGGTGCTTCATGCACCGGCTTGATCGAGCGATTATCGATCAGCGTGAAACGAACGGTATAGGCCGTGGGTTTGGACAGAAACCAATTCAGCGCCGGCGTTTGGTTGATCGTCAGGCCGACATGATCGGGGACGAGAGCTTGAATTTCAGGGTCGCTGCCGCCGGTCCCGCGCATTTCCCCGCCGACACGCGCTCGAGGCGAAAACTTTCTGGGTGGGGTATAGATCGGCAGCGACAGGTCATCAGGGGCGGCGACGTGAGGGGCTGCGGATTGCTCGGATCCTGCCGTGGCCTGTGTCGGCTCCACAAGTGTCAGGCCCAGGGGCATTGTACAGATGATGCAAAACAACAATGTGGGTTTCACCGTGCACCCCCTCTTGCTGAGGCTCTGTGGTGAATATCCATGCATGAAGCGTACTCTAGCATACGGTCGCGACCCTTTATAGCCAGTTATTGAGCAACAAGAAAGGGGACCAGTAAGCCGGATGCTCGTAGACCCGATCAGCCAACAGCTTCGTCTGAGCTTGTTGCAACGCGACCGCTTTGGACATCGATGGATTTCTGAGCTGCCGGTAGAATTCGGAAATCAGCGCAGCGGACGCTTCATCGTTGATGAACCACAGCGTGGCGATCGCGCTTCTCGCGCCGGCCTTGATGGCGATTCCCGCGAGGCCGAGGGCGGCGCGATCATCGCCGACGCCGGTCTGGCAGGCGCTGAGGGTCAGGAGTTCGAGCGGTTCCTGCCGGAACCGGTATAAGCCGACCAGCCGGTCCAGCTGATTCACGGTGAGTCTGCCGTCGAATGTGAGCAGAAAACTCTCATTCGCATCCGTCGAAAATTTTCCGTGCGTGGCAATGTGCAGCACGCCGAACTGACCGTCTCGCAATTCCTGCTCCAGCCGGGTTGTCTGAAACTCGCTATTGAGCAGTTGATCGCCTCGATAGAGATCGTGGATCGCTCCCATTTCTTCGGCTACATACGGGAGCGCCGGAAATCCCTGGACGGCATGTGTCAGTCCGATGGACAGGAACCGGACCGTCTCCCGGTTAATCGGGTGGGGGTCCGTGAGATTCAGCCCAGGGGTCAGCGCGACGGCAAATTTCTGAATGAGGAAGCCGGTCCCATCGTGCAAGGCGGCCAGGGGAATGGTGCGGAGCGATCCGTCGGGGACAAACACCAGCGTATTAATGTGCAAGCGGGTCAGCTCTGCCTCGATGGGGCGAACCAGCCAGTCATAGAGCTGTTGAGCATGGGGGAGATATTCCCTGGTCGTCCGCTTCTCGACCGTGCGGCGGAATGCGCGCACTTCCTGCGCCAATGTCACGGCGGGGACCGGCACTGAGATCCGCGTCATCCCGGTCGGGAGGCTGACGAGCAGGTCCAATCGGTCTGCGAATATGATCGGATAGATCACTGCGGTAGTCGGGGAGAGCGTGTCGGGTTTTGTGATGCGGGACTGCAGGGCATCGACGCATTCGTCCTTGAAGTATTCCCGCAGCTCAGCCGCTTTGAAGGCTTCGATCGCGTCGCGCGCAGTCAGGAGATAGGTCTGTGCGGTGTGGGTGTCGTCCGTCATCCCGGCGCGTTGGAGCAGGAGGTCGGCCAGTTCGAAAAACAAGGGGCGCACCGATTCCTGGTCCGGAGTCGACGCCTCATAGGAGGCGCGGGCCACTTCCGGTCGGATGGGCAGCAACGTGGCGGCGGCTTGCCGGTAGGAGACGATGGCGTCGTCGAGGTGGCCGCTCGACGCCAGCAGCCGGCCCACCTGCCACTGCCAACGGTAGAGCGCTTCCGGTACGCCCGCGGATTGCGCTGAGAACGCCGCGCGTCGGGACAACTGCAGCGCTTCCTCGGTGCGGCGTTCTGTTTCGTAGAGATGCCCGAGATAGCCCAGCGCATAGGACAAGGTGCGCGCATCTCCCAATCGTTCGGATAGGGCCACCGCTTCTTGCAGCGCGCCGGCGGCTCGTATGAGCAGCGCATCGCCGATGTCTGGCAGGAGCGGCCGCAGGTACCCGTAGCCCAGTCCGATATTAATCAAGCCCACGGCCTTGTTGTAAGACGGGGACAGTTCACGGGTTTGGTCGAGTGATTGATCGAGCCAGAGCCGGCTGTCCTGTGGCTGGCCGAGCCGCAACGCCGCGCGCGCGGCGTTGATTCTGGCGGTAATCGCGACCATGGGAAGCCCGGTGTCCTGCGCAATCGTCGTACTTTCATGAAAGGCAGCCAGCGCCTCGGTATCTTCGTGTCTTAGGGCGTGGAGAATGCCCAGATCGTTCAGCGTGGCGGCGGTGAGCGCGGGTGATGCTTCTTGACGGGCGAGCGTCAACGCGTCGGTCAGGCGTTCCTCGGCTTCATCGAGCTGGCCGACCGCGAGATAGGTGCGACCGAGTTGGGCCAGCACGCCCGCTGTGGTCTGCGGATCGCCGCTGTTCTGTGAGAGCACCAGGGCAAGGTCGAGTTGGAGCAGCGCCTGCTTGGACTGCCCGAGGGCCTGCGCAGCCTGTGCGGCGCCGAGGAGGGCCTGGATGTGTTCGCGGGTCGCGCCGCGTTCGCCGGCAAGCCCGGCAGCGTCCTTCCAGGAGGTGAGGGCTTGTTCAAACGCACCGCGGCGAAACGCGTCGGTGCCCTGCGTCATGAGCGTGGCCGGATCATTCGCGACGTCGGCTGCGGAGCTCCGGTCGCTCTCGACGCATAGGGAGGTCAGCAGCACGAGTAGTGACACAAGATACAATGGTCTGTCTGGTCTGTCTTGTCTGTCTCGTGTGTTTCGTCCCAAGCGAGACACCGCACCAGATAGACCTGATAGACCAGACAGACGAGATAGAGGTGTCATCACAATACCTGTACGACAAACTGCAGGTGGATGCCGTGATCCTGCAGATTGCCCGGCGGATGTGGGACGTGATTGAGCGGTTGTCCCCAGTAGAGTTCAAACCGTGCCCGTTCCTGCGGCAGCAGGCTCCAGCGTACGCCCAATCCGATGCTCGCCAGGGTCTGAGGATCGGGGGTGCCGCCTTTGGCATTCCAGGCGCGGCCCACATCGGCGAATTGCGCGAATTGGAGGCGGGGCTCGCCGGAGGGAAACGCGAGCAGCGGGATGCGGGATTCAATCGAAGCCAAAAACGCGTTGTCGCGAATGAGCGTGTTCTCGCGATAGCCGCGGACGCTGAAGCGTCCGCCGACCGGCATCTGTTCCAGCGGGAAGAGGCGGTCGTTCGCGAGCTGCAGGCTCATCTGTCCCAGCAGTTGCACGCCACCCCACTCATCGAGCCGTCGCAGGCCTTGCACTTGGGCTAACCACGAGAAGAATTGCGTATCCGGGAGCGGACCGGAGTTGTTGGTGGCACCAAGCACATCGAGCCCGACGGAGAAGCGGGAGCGGACAGCGATGACCGAGTTCGGCGTGCGATGGACATACTCTTGAATGAAGCGGAGCGCGCTGACCGTATTGACGCCGGTGTCCGACGAGCCGGGAATGAACAGCGAGGGGAGTCCGGCCTGGTCGAACGCGGAGGTGACCTTGTTATAGAGCCGTTCCCCGGTGATCGCGACCGCAAACTCATCGGTGAGCGTCTTGTAGAGCGGCTGGCGGAGTGTGATGCCGAAGATCTCCGCGTCGGCCTTCAAGTCGAGAAAACGGAAGCTCTGATCGACCACGAGGAAATCGTTGCGCCGGTAGTAGGCCGACAGGGTTGTATCGTACCGGGTTACCGGAATCGTATAGGAGGTGTCGATGATCGGATTCACGCCGCGCGACCGGCCGTAGGTGAAGCTGAAGGCATCGCCGTGGCCGGTGACATTTTGGTGTGCGACGGTCGCCAATCCCCGTTCGGCGCCCACGACCGGTGTCTGATGGTTATTGAAATCCAGCCATGCTTTCCAGGGAGAGGCCTCCTTCACCCGCAGATTCAGCACGCTCTCCCCGCGGCGATCGCCGGGGCGGAGTTCCGCGTTGATGCGCTCGAGACGCTGGTCCTGCTGGAGCAGTTGCAGTCGTTCCTGCAGCGGCGCGATGGCAAAGGGCGTCTTGACGCCCAGCGCCACCCGGTCGCGCAGATAGCCGTCACGGAACCAGTCGGTCCCCGCCACATCGATCCGCGCGACCGTGCCTTCGACGATGTGATAGGTGATGACTCCGAGCGTCACGTCCTGATCGGGAATGATCGCGCCCGACGTGATGTAGCCTCGATTGACGTAGAGCAGGGTCAGCGCCAGCCGCAGCCGCTCCAGGTCATCCGTCGTGAGGGTGCGGCCTTTGAATGGCTTCGTGACCTGGTCGATCTCCACCTCTGTAAAAACGGTGTTGCCGGTCACATGAATATCGTGGACGAAGACGCGGATCTGTCCCAATTGCCGCTGGATGTCGCTATCCGGCGCCTGTGGGACCGGCGGCAGCACCATGCTCGGCGGGGGAGCCGGCGGCCTGAACTCCTTCTTGAGCGGACCGGGCGGTTCACCGGATCGGCCGGTCGGATCGAAGACCGGCGGGAGGGCTTGAGCCAGGAGTGAAGAAGGGGGCAGCGTGAGCAGCATGACGAACCCCGCAGAAAGGGCAATGCCTGCGCTCGCCCGCGCAAACGATGTGTGATTCCTCATCCAATCCTCGACCTTACGCGCGGCATCCAGTCAATCCACTCTCCGCAAAGCGCTGTGTCAGAAAGCCTGCGGGGGTCAACCGACGCAACGAGACCGGGGCATCGGCCGATGCAGTCATGGCCGCGACCAGTGGGCTGCTTTCCTCACTGGCGAGGGCCAGCGGTTCGGTCTGTTCCATGATGAGTGCGAAGGGACTGGGCGACCAACCGCCCGGCTCCGCCGGAAGAATATCGCGCCCGGCGACGATCAGGCTGCTGGATCGGCTATCAGCCAGTGCCGCGCAACGACCGGTCTGGAGTGACTGTACCTGGCGAAGCGAAGAGGGGAGTGAGGAGACGGTGCCTGCCAGGTTCGAGGTCGGACTCTGGATGTTCACCGTGCCGTTCAAGCCGAATTGCGACGAGGCATCCACCAGGCTGCTGGCATCGGCGAGGAAGAGTGGCGTGGTGATGGAAATATTCCCCCCGGCGCCCTGGACGGCCTGGGCAATCACCTGGCTGTTCTGCAAGATGACGACATTCGGATCGATCGTAATATTTCCACCGCTGCCGCTACCGCCAAGTACCGATGTGCTGATGGAACTATTCACCAGTCGGATACGGTCAATGGCTTGAATGTCGATATTCCCGCCACTGGCCTGCGCGGCTTCCGTCTTCACCGAACTGTTGCGCATTTCAAATTGCTGGCCGGCATTGATCGCAATGTTGCCCGCGTTGCCAGGCCCTGTACTGCTGGCGGACACCGACGCGCCGTCAGAGATAGTCACCGATTGACCGGCAGTGAGAAAAATATTACCACCTGAGCCCGCATCCGGTGCTGTGCCGATTGTTCGGCTTTGGATTCCGCCTGGCTGGCTCGTGGTCAGAGTGCCGGACATGGCTATCTTGTCTATTGCGGCGATTGTGATGTTGCCACCTTGTCCGTTGCTGCTGGTGCCACTGTCGATCTGAGAGCCGGTACCCATCGCGAGCGATCCCGTAGTGATGGCTATATTACCTGCACTGCCGCACGGTCCTGAACATTTGCCGCCGATCGTTGAAGTGAAAATACCGCTCGGATGGATGGTGCCGAGAGAGAATAACGGTTCTGGGATATCCTTGGGGAACTCGCCCGAGATTAAAATAGGACCCGTTGTCGTGATCGCAACATCGCCGCCCCGGCCGCTGCTCTTGGTGATGGTATTGATCCTCGAGCCATTCAACATCTCCAATCGCGGGGTTGTGATAGTGACACTTGCAGCATCGCCGAAACTGCCAGATCTCCCAAAAGAGTTGCTGAAGATACCGCTCGGCCGAAAGAAAGGAGGTTGAGCAGAGAGGGTGATGTGATCGTTTGCCACGATGATGATTGAGCCGGCGGCTCCGTTGCCTGCAGTATCGCTCACGATTTGGCTCCCATTCGTAAGTTCGATCGTATCGGCTGAAACCGAGACTCCTCCTCCCGCAAGAGAAGCGGTATTGGCGTGGAGCATGCTTTCATTGGTTAATAAGTGGTTTGCAGAGATCCTTATTTGACCGCCTCGCTCAAAACTAAGAGCCGTCATATCGCTGTTGTCCAACATGATCTCATGAGCTGTAACTGTGATATCTCCTGCTCGACCAACATCAAAGAATCCACCGTCTGTCACAATGGGCGATAGGGTCATGTGGAGACTGTCTGCCGAAATTCTGACATTGCCGGCAGAGCCGGTAGCGTCTTCGCCGCTCTGAAGTGCAACTGATTGACCAGTGCTGATTGGTGCAGTGTTGACGTCAATAGTGCGAGCGGTGATGGTCACATCACCGCCGTGGCCGCCGTCTAGGCCTATTGTTCCAGAATCTATAAAGTAGATGAGACCCAAGGCGTTGCTTCCATCGACTTGGAGATTGCCGGTCGTAATAGTGACATTGCCTGCTCTACCCGATCCTGTAGTGTGGGGGTCGATGACAGCCAAGATATCTTCTGTAGTAGCCGTAACAGACATGTTGGCCGAAGAAATTAGAGTGTCTCCGGCATTGCCTGAGCCGGTTGTTCGGGCAGTGACGGCAGGGTTCAGATCAGCCGAGATCAACAGATCGCCGGTGAGTTGAATGTCTACGGCGGATAAAGCTCCATTTGCATTAACTGTGTCAGCCGAGATCGTCGCATTGTCCATCACCAAGCTTCCGCCACGGATACGCACGGTGCCTCCTGCATTTCCGCTGACGTCCACCAAGGTTCCAGGGCCAAGGGTGATCGAACCACCTGCCATTCCGGGTGTTGGTTGAAAAGTTGAAGCCATGACTTCCCCGGTTGACGCGCCGCTGACCAAATTAATCCGTCCTTCCGGGGCTGCGATGTGTGCAGGTTGAGGTGGGTTTCCTGTTGCTTCGCTTGGGCCGATGGCAATATCTCCAGCGATGAAACTGAGGGATTGCCCGGTCGGTACGGACAAGTTGCTGCCTTGGACAGTGATGGCTCCAGGATTGGAACCGAGAAACCCAAAGGCCGCGACGGGCGCGCTGGTCAATACGCTTGTTGAAGTGGGATCGGCGTGCAATATTCCCGTGTCTGTGAGTCGTATGCTATTGGCTGTGGTGAATGTGACCGATCCGCCGACATTCAACGTGGCGGTGGGCCCGAAGACGATACCGGCTGGATTCATGAGAAAAAGATTCGCGTTGCCGAATCCGGTGGTCTGAATGGTCCCAAAGAGATTCGAGACATTTCCGCCAGTGACACGTCCAAGGATATTCGACGTCAATGGCAAGCTACCGTTGACTGGAGTATTCAAGAAGTTGGCGATGTCGCCTGCTCCGACACTGAAGTTTCCAAAACTGTGAAACAGATTCGTGCCCGCTCTGGTCCCATCGGTAATGTTATACACGTTCCCGTTCTGTGTGACGGTGGTGTTGGGAATCCCGGCGCCGGTTGTGGGCGTAATTGAGGTCGCGACTGCGGCTCGGGCATTTCCAGGAATGACAGAAAGGAACGAAATGAAGGTGGCAAAGATCAACGCGATGATGCGCACGAAGCCAGGAATAGTGCCGGAACGACCCACCTTGTGTTTCATGATGAATCCTCCCGTCGCGTCGCTTAAGGGGCTCTTATTGTTTGGCATGGTAATGGTAAACCCAATCTCTTCCATGCTGACATGGCGCCTCACCGCTCATCCTCTATAAGCACATGTCCAGCATTCCGCCACCATGGATGTGCTCCCTGAAACGAGAGGCTGGTTTCGTCCTGCCGTATCGGGGAGTCTACGGTTGGCAAGAGCAGTCACAATTCCCCCCACCCTTAGGAATCGTTGTGCAATGTGCATTAGAATTATTGGGATCGCATAGGGCTCCAATAACTTTACAGACATAGCCACTCGTGCAGGCTGTGCCATCGTTGGCGTAGTCACCTGCTCTCGCGGTACGCTTAAAACAACCTGCAGGGTCATCTTCCCCTTCGCTTGCCTTTGCGCATTCTCCTGTCTTCACTTGCACGTTCACCCTGGTACATCCAGGGATAAAGAGAGTGATGATGATACCGGCCAACAGTGCTCGCCCATATAAACCCAGATCCTCAAGCAGAAGTCGCATAGCGTATCCCCCCTTCTTTTAGAAACATTGCGGTTGTTCAATAGGGTGCGTTCATCTTGTTGACAGTATCGGCTAACGTTCGCATCAGGGAAAAAGCTTGCCAGGCATTTATGGTATCCCCTTCGGCAATGTGAAGAATGGCGTCGTCTTCCAGCGCTCGAAGAGTGAGTAGATCTCCCCGTATTTGTTGTGGCCCGCAATCTCCCGCTCCCGCTGGCATGCCAGCCAGAAAATGCCGGTTCAATCCAAGGATAGAAACAACCAAACACTCGCCTTTCCTCAACTTCATCATTTTCTTTATGAGACGTTCGGAACCCCACTCTGTGGTCAGCCATGTGTGATGATCCTGAGGATCCGGTCGAACAACCGTCAACGAGGATCGTGGGAAGATTCCTACCGAAATCGGATAGATAAATTCACGGAAAGGTTCAAGAAGTCTAATAACTGCCTTGGCTCGTTGGGGGGCAGTAGGGCAGGGTGCACCAGGCAGACAAAATTGTGCCAGTTTATCCAGGCGGACCCAATAAACAGGCAAAGGCAGGCCTAGGTTATTAGCTGGAGTCAGTCCCATAACCTCTGCTGCGGAAACGAATCCCAGTTGCATGGCATGTGGGTCATCATTTTTGACGATTGCCTTCAGGGTAGCCAAGCCATCCACGGCTGCATCCTTGGCCTCGGTTGGTGGAGCCTCAATGGTAACAAACTGTCCATAGGCAATCGGAGAGACCGTCAGGCTTACCATGATTGCCATCGCAGGCACGAGTGCGATGGCCGGAGAAACGCGGGCACGGTGTTTTATCCAGCAGCGGTTTTTCATCGGATCAACACACTCATATGAGTCCATGCGAAGTAGAACGCATTATTTTTTATGTCGAGATAGTCGCGAAACTGAGTCCACTTACCAGCGCAGTCCTGGACAAAGCAGTCATATCGTATATCCGTAATGCCGGATTGGTGACTGTCACTGACAACAATTTTTTCAACCATATCTACGATGGTCGATCCTAGAACGGCGGAAATTGTCGTTTCTCGGTACCCGCTTGCTGCCAGTGAATGTAAACCTCCGCCGGTCCACTTGATTATGTAGAGGATTGGACGGTTCTGACAAAGCTCGTCCGTAATCTGGTACCAAGACAATGGCCCGTCTCTTCGAGGATCGTACATGTTCGGCTTGATGCCGAGAGGCCTCAGGATCATTTCCGGCCATCCAGGTTGCTGGCATTTAGACTTGTTAATGTTTGCGGGATTACAGCAAGTCTTGAGTGCGGGGATGTTTTTACCTTTATCGTAAAGTTCGCACTGTTTGTATGGAGCGGACGTAGTCGGGTTCATCATCGTATAGATATTCGCCACGACTGTTGCGCTCGCGACCCAGCACCAAGAAGTTTGTTCCTGTTTCACAGATATTTTCGTGAGAGAAATATGATCATCTTTACAAGCCGATGCTAGGGGGGTATTCATTAACGACAAAACGATTGCAGGAGGTAGGACAACGGGAGGGTTATAGATTGCCTCAGATGGTTTTGGGGTCTGAGGAGGAGCCTGTTCCACGAGTACGCTTGTGGTCGTACAGGCAGTTAAGCTAAGGGCTAGGAGGATAAGTTTGGATAGCGGTAAGGTGCCAGACAGGGAAAAGGTGTCAGGAACCTTTCCGCTCTTTCCACGAGTGCTTGTACAGAGACCGGTCTGATCTTGAGGATAAGGAAGGAACTGATGTGCCCTGCGAATTTGAAGCGCCATCCGTGGCATCTCCTTCTGTCGCATTCGACCAGACTACCCGGGGACTTTCGTACCGTTCGGCTGCTGGTTCCTTCTAACTAGGCTTCCCACATACTGATGAGACCGTCAAAGTGTGCGCGTACAACTTTCTAGAAAGTGGCATTTCTACGGGAAAACAAGCGATTATTGAACACACGCTACGCACTATTTGATGGTCGGCTCAGTAACTTGTGCAATGCCCCTTTAGAATGGGGCCGATAGGCCCTGGCTAGGAATATCGTTATAGGCCTGCGTTTCACCCTGATTCCCCTCATTCAGGCATCAGGAAAACCCTGACCCTCACTATCCGCTTCAGATCTTCCACAGGCTTCCGATATGGAATCTATGTCTATTTTTGAGCGCATGTGTCTTCGGGCTCTTCATCGATCAAGCGTAATCCTCATAGGCCTCTTCTTGCTTACCGGCTGTCTCCAACTGGATCGGCGTGAGGTGCTGCCTGCCACGGTTCTTGGCTTCGTCTCGTTGCCCGTCGTGATCCCTGTTTCATCGAGGCCACTCACGGAAGATGAATGGGAGTCGACCAGCGTCCTTCGTTCCGCAACGGGAGCCGCCTGGCAGGTCTCGTCGATTCGTCTGGTCCAAGATGACGGTGGCTCCATCCTGCTCCACTCAGACCACCGCTCCGGGTCTCTGCTTCAGGGGCTCGACCCTTCGCTTGTCCATCCTGCTGTCCGTCCATTCCTCTTTCCTTCCTGTGACGTCTCTGCCTTGCCTTAATCCGGTTTGAAGGAGCCGTCTCTCCGGGTATGAATCGAAGAGGCGGCTCCTGTGTCCTCGGCCTGGAGGCGACGGCTGCAGCGAGGAGGGGGTTGGATCCTGGCTGCGTGGAGCGATTCGACTCCGCGTATGCGTCGGATGACACTTGGTCGGCTCCATGCTGAGGCGAGGGGTTGTCCCAAACTGAGTCATGTTTCGCTGATTCTCCCTTATCGGTTACGTTGCGTCATTGCACGCAGTGTTTAGGCTGTCCCGACCTGCGCGCTACTCCTGCCATATCAGCTTCACAACTAGGTAGATGAAGAAGGCCATGAATATGTTGGAAAGTAGGAGGAGAAGTGTGAAATCCATGATGTGCTCCTTTCTATCCCTTCACGGCCGCTTGGCTGCTTTCTATTTTATTTGCGTCTCTGATGGCTGAGACCTTGTGCAAACGCTGAACCATCAACGATGGAATGTCGCTTCCGTCTGAACACGAGTCGATTCGATGATTGGCGTGGGAATTGTGAGCAATGATTTGCTCAGAGGTTTTCTGTTTCACTGTTGAGCCATGCGGCAATGAACCCAAAATAATTCAGGCTGAATCACTTTCGATTCAGTGCCAACGGCACTAGAAGGTTAATGAAGGCTTGGTGTTGCAGGGCCGAATGTCTTTGATCCGTTTGCGGCCAAGACCGCTCGATCTGACGGATGCCGGATCAATTGAGCGAGCGCGGCGGTGGTCGTCGAGCAGGTAGGCCGCGAGGGGCTTCGCTATTCGTAGGGCATGGGAGTTGATCGCACGCGGGGGATGGTGTCTGGCTGGAATGGGAAGGGCTTTCAGTCTGCTGCACAGGCGTTCGGTTCTGTCCCGGCTTCAGCAGGCTCTTGGCCTCACTGGTCGGTGGTCTTGTCGTGAAAGTCCTGTACTGCCTCAAACTCTGAGGGGGAGGCCGTCCTAGGACTTGCGTCTGAAGCATATGAAGGTCTGTTCACCGAGTCCTGCCTGGTTCTGAGCGTGAAGAGATGGACGGCGGTTCTGACTTTTTGCACAAGGACATCCCTCGACACGGGTTTCCGCATCCAGTCGCCCACTCCTTGCTGGATAATGCCTTCAAGGAATTCTGTGTCGTCGGCCCCGCTGCAGACGATGATCGGGATGGCCGGGTGATGTTTCTGGAGGTGGGCGATGAGATACATTCCGTTGCCATTGGGCATGGCCAGGTCGCAGATCACGGCGCAGACTTCACTCGCCAGCACCGGTTGGTTCATTAGCTGTATAGCACTGTTGCCGTCCGGAGCCAGCCAGACTTCATAACCTTGCCGACTGAGCGTCATACGGGTAATTTCTCGAATGTCGGGACTGTCGTCGACCACCAGGATTGTTCCGTATGTCATGGTGCTGTTCCTTTTTCCTTTGAGTATGTCAGGTGCTGATCGCTGGTCGGCTCCATATCGCGCGATTTATTAATGCCCGGTATCTTATTCATGGGTCGGTTGATTTCCCCCAACGTTTTTTTGCATGTTCTGATTCCGCTATTGCTTCCAGATCAGGTTCAGAACAAAAAAGATAAAGATGGCCATGAGAGTGTTGGTGGCGATCAAGATGAGTCCGAAGTCCATGGCGTTCTCCTTTTTTTCGGAGTGATGCTAGACACCCTGTGCAATGTGCGAGCCATGTGGATGCCGGGCCCGCACGATCACTATGGCAGTGAGCAAACATCAATACTGGTAAGACGTTTGGAGTTTTGTTGCGTCGGCACCATGCTGGGGCTGCCGGCGCATGAGGAGGGATGGATGGAATCCAATGCAATTCCCCTTGAATCCAGAGTGATCCACCTTGAAGAATCAGTGATGCGTGATGAGTGACGCGTGACGCGTCTGGACCTGATGGCTGGAACTTATGGATCATGACGAGTAAAGGGCAAGAGATGACCCTGCTCTGCAAAGCTGTTATTGTCGGCGTCACGTACTGAAAGGACAACGGGATGTTGAACAGCAATGGCAAAACAGTGGTGATCACCGGAGCCTCGACCGGAATCGGCGCGGCCTGTGCGTGGCATCTCGATCGGCTTGGCTTTACGGTGTTTGCCGGGGTGCGTCGGATCGAGGATGGTGAACCTCTGAAGGCGCAGGGATCGGTTCGGCTCCAGCCTATTTTGCTAGATGTTACCGATGCGGGCTCGATCGAACAGGCGCGGCGGCAGATTGCCGGGCAGGTCGGGCCGCGAGGGTTGGCCGGACTGGTGAATAACGCGGGCATTGCCGTGGTCGGTCCGTTGGAGGCTGTGCCGATTGCCGATCTGCGTCGGCAGTTTGAGGTGAATGTAATCGGGCAGGTCGCGGTGACCCAGGCGTTTCTTCCGCTGCTCCGCAACGGGCGTGGGCGCATCATCAACATGGGGTCGATTGCGGGGCGCGCCGCGATGCCGGTGATGGGGCCGTACTCGGCGTCGAAGTTTGCGTTGGAAGCGTTGACGGATGCCTTGCGTCTCGAAGTGCAGCAGTGGGGAATTCAGGTATCCATTGTGGAGCCGGGGGCGATTGCCACGCCGATCTGGACGAAGTCCGGTGCGAAGGCGGAAGAGCTAGAGACGGTCACGTCGGAAGAATTGAAGGCTTTGTACGCCGGAGTAATCGCGGGGGTCAGGGCGCGCGTGGCCGAGGCGTCGGCAAGGGCGATTCCTCCCGATGCCGTTTCGAATGCCGTGGTCCATGCTTTGACGGCCTCCCGCCCGAAGACCCGGTATCTTGTCGGAAGAGATGCGAAGATTCGCGCGCTGATGATCAAGGTGCTTCCGGACCGGTGGTCGGACCGGCTGATGACGTGGATTTTGAATCTGCCTCACTGAATGCCGGTGCCCGGTTTCATCCGGCTCAATCCTAAATCTCCCTTTGAAACATCGAACGAAAAGCGCAGTTGCACGGCCAGGTATTTCTGGACCAGGCCGGGTTTGTCGAGCGGCTGGTCCTGCTCCCGATAGATCGCCAATTCCATATCCCTCCATCGAAGGGCCAGCCCGACGATCCAATCCATTTCCGTCGGCCTGGCCTGATTGCTCCCTTCGCGATCGGTAAAGAAATTCACGTCCCCATAGAGCACGACTTTGTTCTTATAGAGGTCGAGGTCGGCGTGGGCCACGTAGCGGAAGAGGGCGCGCCCGGTATTGTCGGGCCGCGCGAAGTAGTTGCTGTTGTGGAACAGCCAGCCGGCGCCCCCGTACATCGTCAAGCTCTGATTGGGAAAGAGATTCCGCCACCAGGCCAAGTCCTGGGCCGACTGGAGTTTGGCCGTGATCATGCCGTCGGCATAGGCCTGCTTGATGCCCCGGCGATCGAGCGGCGCGTCCTGCTCATACTGGAGGCGCCAGCTGACGTGATCGACCACGCCGGTGAAGGCATAGGTGCTGTCCCACTCGCTGAGTTCAATCCAGCCGTTGTTCCGGTCGGAGAAGAAGTTCTGATCGGTATAAAAGGTCAGGTACTGTTTATAGAGGTCGGTTTCAAGATGGACCATATGGCGCAGGCCGACCAGGCCGCTGTTGTCCGGCCTGGCGGCGAATGAAGGATTTCTGACAAAGGCTCCGGTCAGGAGATAACCGGCGAAGAGACTTTCTTCGGACCCGCGGTCCGTGTCGTCGGGATCGTCCATCGAGGGCAGGGGCCGGCCATATTTTTCCAGTGCCCAGGCGCCGGCGGGCAGACCGCACGCGAGAAGCGACAGGATGAGCACGCAGGAAATATGTTTTTGCAGCGCCATGATGGGGTAGGAGTACCATTATTTTTGGCGTGCGGCTAGGCGGAAACTGAAATGTTGAGGAGCGGGTAAAGAACCTATTGCACGCAGGGGTCGAAGATGGCTTCGCAGTCGTTGGAGGCGTCCATGCTCGGGGGCGCGAACCGATAGCGTATATCGGTGACTCGATCCTCCGTCAGCACCACCGTGGCCCAACAGCCATGCCGGTTCGTCGACATGCTGCCTTTTCCCACCGGCTGGGATTCTTCGAGGACCGGCGCTTCCCGATAATATTGGAGGAGGACAACATCGTTGCGGGTTTGTTCTTTGACCGGTTTGCCAGCGCAGGCCAGGACATCGGCTTTCGACTTGCCGATGACTTTCTGTTGATTCGGGTATTCGCCGACGGTAGCCGCGCCTGCGCAACCGGCGATGGACAGTAGTCCCAGCAGGCTTGAGGCAATCGCCAGCAGATGGAACGTGCTACGCTCGGTCTGGGGTGATTTTCGTTCAGGAGATGACGTCTGGTCGGATGGTTTTTGTGCCATGGATCGTGGACCGGTAAGGATTTTTGTGCGTGAGGTGTCGATCAACTATCCGACGAGGTCGGGATTCAAGCGGTTGAGCGGCTTCACTGACAGCGCTTTGATTTCATTGTAGACGATCGAGCGGCCGACTTGGCGCAGGCGACTGAAGACGCCTTCGACGATGACTTGGTCGCCTTCATGGATGTCTGCTTGTCCGAGGCTGATCACTTTGAGCGTCCCGGCCTGGTCTTTCAGGAGGAACCCATACGCCGGTTGTCCTTGGCGGTTAGTGGCGAGTTGCACGTTGGTCACAGCTCCGCTCACCACGACGTCCTGATGATCGTATTGCTCGGGGTGGGCCAGCAATTCGGCGATTTCAAGGAGACCCGCCGCCGATGTCACCGAAAGTGTGCTGACGGTGACGACAGAGAAGACTGCCGGCAGCAGGACTGCAAGCAGTACGAAGAAACCGCGACGTCTGACAGGTTGTGTTGCCATGGTTGAACCTGATTATACCTGAGCGAATGCAATTCGCAAGATCGCCTGTCTCTACCACTTGTCTGAGGCTTTGCCGCTGACGTCTTCTCCGATAAAGTTGTGCAAGATCTGTTTCTGAAGGTCGGTGATCTCCATCTTCGGCTCAGATGAGCCGTCCAGGGCGGCGGTTTCTGCTTTCGGGCGCGGGGCCGTCCGTTTCAGCAGCTCTTCGTCGAGTGCCGCGGGGCTGGTGTCGGTGTCCTGTTGAATGGACACAAGCCGCTGCAACCCGAATAACGTCCGGGTGTTTTCGCTGTGCATCGCATTGGAGCTCGCTCCGTAGACCAGCGAATTCCAGAACTTGACTTCGATCGGCTCAGGCACCGCGCCGACGACATAGGCCGAAAGCTTTTCGATCAAGGCGGACTCGGTTTGCTCCAGACCATCGTAAGCGGCGATGGAGCGTTCGATCGGGGTGCGGGACAGGGTCGCCAATGTGTCTTTCCAGAGATCCAGGGGGGGGATGCTGTTCGGGTTGGCCGGTGTGCCGGTCAAGGCGGCCTGGAGTGCCATCAGATATTGCGACAGGAATTTTACTTTCCTGGCGGCCAACGTGCCGGCAGGAATTCCCCAGATATGGCCGATCTCATGGTCCTGCAACGTGGTCTGATCGGAGGTCTGTCGTTCGCGCTCCGCCAGGGCGAGTCTGGTCTTAAAACGTTCGGCCATACGAATGTGCAGTTGCATTTCAATGGCCAGCCGATAGGTCTGATATTCTTCCGCTGAGATGTCGTTCTTGTCCCATCGTTCTTCCAGCACGCGCAGTGCAGGGCGCGGAACGGCCACACGGGCTTGCGTTTTTAGATTCGCGATGGCCTCAGCGGACACGCCACGGGTGGCCAGGAGTGCCGAGGTTCGGTCAACCAATTTCTCGGCGGTCGCAGCCAGCGTCGTCAGGGCGGTGCATTGGAGTCCGGTGCGTTCGCGGCGGAGCCTGGCGCGACGGCGATATTCATCCCGCCGGCTGATCATGGCCGAGATCGACTCTTCCGTCATCGTCGTAATCGGCTTCTTGCCGGAGACGCAACGGGGATCGGGGCGGTCCGAGACCATGAACAGGATTTCTTCGTGTGTCACGTCCAGGTGTTGGATCAGAAGCAGCTTGAGCATGATGCGGCCCTGAATCGGCAGGTTTGCGACGACGTCCTGGATCAGCTCAGCGGTGAGGGGAGAGGCCATAGTTGAAGGCATAGCGATGGTGTGTCCTGTCTGCGTAGGTTAGGCGTTCCCGGCTTGCTGTTGGTGTGTCTCCAAATAAAGCGCAACGTATTCGCGAACCTCCTGCACGCTGCCGTTAATGAACATCTCTCGCGGAATCTCGATGCGGACCAGTTTGGAAGGATCGATTCCACGGTCTTGGGCGTAGTGCTCGTCAATATACAAGCTCACAGATCCGTCAGGAAATCTGAGGGCATAGAGGGCAGTGGTATCAGCCATGATTCTACCTATTTGATGATGAACGAAGACCTAGTACAGGTAACATATGCGCGAATTGGCTGTCAAAGAGGAATCCCGGCTCCAGCGGCCCTATCTCTAGTTCTGCCGCGGGTTTGGGTGGGGAATCAGGGGCACAATAAAAAACGGCCTTCGATCTGTTGATCGAAGGCCGTCGGGAATCCTCTCAGCGGGTTCTTAGCCGCCGAGTGTATCGAGCGTTTCTTTCACGGTTTTACGGATACAGGTGAAGATCGGCGTATCGCGTAACGTGTAGCGGGACCCTTCGGTTTCGCGCAACGCCATCACAAGGTCGAGGAAGTCTTCCGGTTTATCGCTTTCAAACGCCACCACCCATTCCTGGTCGTCGAGACCGAATGAGTAGGTCGTGTTTAACTTGACTGAGGGGAAGCGATGGCCGACTTCAATATGTTCGTCCATCATGCCCTGGCGGGCCGCCTTCGTCAGCAGGAACCACTCGCGGGTCTTGAGGAAGGGATACACGAATATGTACTTGCCCTTGCCGGGGACCACGGTCAGGCGCTTGCTCTCCTGTCCTTCATGGGTATGATGATCCACGTAGATCGAACGCTTGGTCATGGCCAGGTAGGAGTAGGGGGTCATGATGTACTGGCCCAATCCCGACGCGAGAATCTTCGTGGTCATTTCCTGAAACAGTTCCAGCTCGTAGCTGATGCGCCAGAGCATGATATCGCAATCGCCGCGGATGCCCACCGCAGAGTAGGCGACGACGAGCACGCGACCGGCATATTCTTCGACGGCGCGGAGAAACTCTTGTTTCCCCTTGGTGCGTTCGGCTTCGGGAAGACGGCGCCAGGCAGGATCGACTTTATAGAATGTGAAATTGACGAATTGTCGCTTGGGTGGCTGTGCGGGTGCGGTTTGTTCGGGACTCGACATCGGAACTCCTCCGTATAACGTCTTGAAAAGGCAGGTATGTAAAGAGCGGTTTCTTTAGCACTTCGTCTTTTGATTTGTCAACGGGCGAGAACCGGCCGCGGGGTTCGTTGACAGTGAAAAACCGATCTGTTAGGGCTTCTTGTTACGGAGAGAATTCATATGAAATGCCCGGCAATCGGCTTCATGCTGTGCTCGCTCCTCTCTGCGGTTCCGGCCGGCGCCATTGAGAGCCTGCCAGGTCCCGAACAGATCGCCGCCGCCCTCGACGCAGGCCGGGCTGCGGCCAAGGAGGGGCGGGCGCCGGATTCGTTTTATGTGCGGTTCGGCGCCGAAGATGAGCTGCATCCGAGTGGATTTCTCATCACCAAGCTCGGGGCGCTTTCCGTGATGGCGACGCATATGACGCTGCGGGGGCTGCAGCCCACCGAGGCCGATGTCGCACAAGTCGTCTCGACGAAGACGATGCTGGTGAGCACCGTGATCTTCGGGGATGTGCCGGCCTTTGCTCAGGAGAGTTACATCGTGTTCGATCAAGCCGGGCGCACCATCAAGCCGGTGACGGTGCGATTCGACGGGCAGGCGAACCGGAGCGCCGCCTGGCCGGAACGGCCGCGCTTTAAAGCGAAAGTCGTGGCGTCGTTCGACTACAACGATTTTGATCTCCGGGCGAAGACGACGATCACCGTGTTCCCCGCCTCCGGCGGCGCGGACAGTTTCGTCATCGATTTTGCCGGGATTCAATAACAGGAAATGACATCATATGCATGCTACCCGGTCCGCCCATCGCTCGGTCATTGCTGAAACCATTGCCATCGGGTCTGAACTGTTGGTCGGCGGACGGTCCGATAGCAATTCGATTTTTATTACGGAGGTGCTGGGGCGACTGGGGATCGAGGTCCGTTTCAAGTCGATTGTGGGAGACGATCAGGCCGATATGGTGCGGGTGCTCAAGACCGCCGTGAGCCGGGCGGGGGTGGTCATCATGACCGGCGGGCTTGGGCCGACGGTGGACGATTGTACGAGAGAAGCCGTGGCGAAGACGACCGGGCGGCGACTGGCGCGCCGGAAAGCGGCGCTCGACGGAATGACGGCGCGGCTGGCTCAGTGGGGTCGGACGCCGAACAAAGGGCAGTTGCGGCAGGCGATGATCCCGACCAGCGCGACAGTGGTGGCGAATCCGGTCGGGTCCGCGCCGGGGTTTCTGCTCACGTGGAAGGGGGCGACGATCATCTCGCTCCCCGGTGTGCCGCGCGAGATGGAAGCGATGATGACGGAATCGGTCATTCCGTTCCTGGCGGATCAACTCGCTCGGTCCACAACAATCCCTCCGCAGCCGATCATGCGACTCATTTTTCACACCTGGGGTGTGCCGGAAGCGGATGTCGATGCCCAGTTGCTGGGGGTGATTCCCCAAGGCCTTCCGGTCGACTTGGGGTTGCTGGCTTCGCCGATGGGAGTGCTGGTATCGCTGACGACGAAGTCCGGCGGGGCCAGGCCGGTCTCGGATGCAGTGCTGTCGTCTCTGGCGCAGAACGTCCGTACCAGGTTGAGCGACTGTCTCTTTGCCGAAGGGCGCGAGACGATGGAGGAGGTTGTCGGGCGTTTGCTCCATGAGCAGCGGTTGACGGTGGCGCTGGCGGAATCCTGCACCGGCGGGTTGATCGGTCATCGCCTGACCCAGGTGCCGGGATCGTCCGCCTACGTTGACCGCGGGGCGATCTGCTATAGCAATCAGTCGAAGATCGACATGCTGGCGGTGCCGGAAGACCTGATTGCCACCCATGGCGCAGTCAGTAAAGAAGTTGCCGCCGCCATGGCGAAGGGGATTCGTGAACGGGCCGGAGTATCGGTCGGACTGAGTGTCACTGGCATTGCAGGTCCCGGCGGCGCGACCGCAACCAAGCCGGTTGGATTGGTCTATGTCGGACTCGATGGCGGGGCAAGGGGAGCCATCACAAAAGAGTTTCGCTTTCACGGTGATCGATCGGTCATCAAGCAGCGGTCGTCGCAGGCCGCGCTCAATCTTCTGCGTCTCTGGCTGATCGACCGTGGTCGGACATGATTCGCGCCTTTCTGGCCGTCGAATTGTCCGAGGACGTTCGAGCCCAGATCGAGCGAGTGCAACAGGATCTCAAGTCATCTCTCGCCCGTGAGATGCCGAGGGCCGTGCGCCTCTCGTGGGTGCAGCCAGCCTCGATCCATCTCACGATCAAATTTCTTGGCGATATCGACGAGCAGGGTATTGAGCCATTGCGCGAAGCGCTTGCTGCGGCCGTGCACGCTCAGCGAGTGCTGGCCGTTCCGCTCGAGCGGCTGGGAGCCTTTCCCGTTTTGCACGCTCCCCGCGTCCTGTGGGTCGGGGCTGCGGAACGGTGGGAGCGAGGCGATGAGGCTCAGCGGCTGGCTGAGTTGCATGCGGCAGTCGAAGCCCGGTGCGACTCATTCGGTTTCGCGCCGGACAGCCGACCCCTGAGCCCGCATCTGACGTTGGCCCGGATCAAGGCCGGGGCGCATGAGTTCGGCGACACCCTCGCGTCGAGCAAGCTGTTGGATCGCCCGCTGTCATTGGGTGCCCTGGCGGTGGAGTCGGTTGCGCTGATCAAGAGCGACTTGAGGCCGACCGGTTCGGTCTATACGAAGTTGTGGGACGTGCGGCTGAATGGTTAATGGTTCGGGGCGGGGGCTGGCGATGGACGACGGATCGCATCGGAAATCTGTCGAAGGGCTACGGTCATGTTGCGAAAAGTACGATCGAGGTTGGCCATGACCTCAGGCTCATTCTCTCCCCAGGCCCAAAACGACAACATGAGTTGCTGCCCCCGTTGCCGTTCAGGCGGCCCGGGCAGGGTGGTGAATCTGACTGACGTGATCGTGGCACCGACGGCCCCCCATTCAAATCCCGGATCGATTTCTCCCACGGCGTGAGCGGTGGCGTTGGTCAGCCAGTCGATCTGCTCGGTCGATGTGTTCCACGCCAGGTTCCGGTAGAGAATCATCAGGCGTCCGGAGCACTGCAGGCGTTTGGAGCGCTCTGTACTGAAAGTGGCGGTTGCCCCGTTGAAGGCGCAGTCATTGGACTCCATGGCGGATTCTGGTCCATTGAGCCATTCAAGGAGCCGGTAAAAGGTTTCGGTCGCCGCATAGGCGCTCCACTCCTGCAGATCCTCAATCGACGACCGGATGAGTTCAGGCCTTGTGCAAAAATCATAGTACTTGTGAGCAGGATCTGACTCACCGTCGGTCCAAGGGTGGGACCGGGGGCGTAAGGAGTTTGGATCGTTGTGTTCATACACCTTCATCATCTACCCCATGCCAGGAATGCCCGGCCGCCGATAGGCCCAGCATAGCAAGGAAGGGATCCCAGATGCCCGGGTTAAATGGGGATGCGCCTTACGTGGATGGTTTGAGGTCGAATCCCTTGTGCTGTGAGCAGCGACCTTCACTCGACCGGGTAGGTCTATACGAAGCTGTGGCAAGTGCGGTTAAGCGTGCGGGTAGATATGGCGCGAGCCTCAAGCTTTTTGCGATGCCTTAAACGTCGCAACCAGGCGACGCAGTCGCTCGCGATGAACCGGCCGCAAGTCCTGGAATTCCAGCCCGAAGGTCTGCCCCTGGATCCATCGGACAATCGAGCGGTCCAGATGTAGCTGCCAATCGTAGTCCGGCAGGAAAATGGTGAGTTCGAGAACCATTCCAACGGTCACCGCGGTTTCTGATTCCGCCGCGCACCCGGACTTGGAGAGATCGACGATCACGCCTTCTCCTTCGTGATAATTCTCGCCGGAGAAAAAGAGCCGGCATCCCAATCGAATGCGAGGGGCTTGTCGCGGTTCCTTCATGGCGACCTCTCGAAGGTGTGTGTTGTTGATCCTTGATCGACTGCGCATTGTCCTTCCGCTTTCCCCTTCGGATCCTCAGTCGCGATTCGGAACGGAGGGAAGCTGTTGAATGACCGTAGTCAATCGCTCAAACTGCTCGGGGGTTATCGAGGAAAATTCGAGTCCGAATTGCTCGCCGGAGACCCACCGGACGATAGCCTGGTCGATTTCAATGACAGCATCGGGCTTCCGGACATCGATTGAAACCTTCATGTGTAAGCCTGGAATAACCGGGATGAAACTCTGGACACGGCAGCCGCGAATGGAGAGTTCCACCGCCGTCCCGTTTCCTTCGGGAAGGTGTGTTGACGAAAGTGTGCTTTGGAAGTGCACAGGGTATCGGGCGCAACGGCGCTTATACATCAGGACGCTCCTGGTTGACTGAGTCGGCCTTCCTGACCAACTCCTTTGACTGTGTGCGCAACAGCGCGCGTGATTCACGACGAACAGAAATCCGGCCTGGGGCCAGCAAGTGAATCTATGCGCTCGGAGGATGAAATAGTCCGGAGACAAGAAGGGAGCCATGCAAGGGTGAGTGGAAATCGGCAGTGAGGATTCTGCCGGACGCTAGATAGAGAAGCGAAAGTGCGGATGGAACCGAGAACGCTTCGAGGATCGAAATGGTCAGGGGGTCAGCACTATCGGCGGTTTCGACCGGGTTCCATAGGGTGACGGGCGCTCCGAGGGTTTGCGCCAACACGCTGATGCAGAGCAGTAGCATCAGCCCAAGGGTTACATCGCCGGGGTGTTGATGCGAGGGGCCGGTGTGGAGGCGCCTAATCATGATGAATAAAAAATACTCCCGTTCGGATTTCCAGACAATATGAATCGTGCAAATAGCTTTGTGAAATACGTGTATTGTCACCGTATGTGAAGGCGTAGATTCAGCAGCGTTGAAGTCGGGCTGAGGGAGAACGTGTCAGGTCCGACTTCCAGATTCCAAATGGCAAAGGAAGCGTCGAGCAATATGGTTCTGTGTCCCCCGGGTGAAGATCTCTTTCCCTCCAGCTTTTCAATCGCGGCGATCAGGTCGCCGCGATGCATCCGCAACAACGGGAGGCTAGGTTTCCCCCTTCCGCTTGGGTATAATCCCCTTTCCTGAATCCTTCTTATAATGTAGGAGATTTGCATGTCAGAGAAAGACGACAAAAAACGCGCGTTAGAGTTGGCCCTTGCCCAGATCGAGAAGCAATACGGGAAGGGCGCCATCATGAAGCTGGGGGCAGACGAACGTCCTGCCGATGTCCCGGCCATCTCGACCGGGTCATTGGGACTCGATATCGCCCTCGGGGTCGGGGGCCTGCCTCGCGGACGGGTCATTGAAATTTTCGGCCCGGAATCGTCGGGCAAGACCACGATGACGCTTCATTGTATCGCCGAGGTTCAGAAGACCGGCGGTGTGGCTGCGTTTATCGATGCGGAACATGCCCTGGATTTGACCTATGCTAAAAAACTCGGGGTGCAGGATGACGAATTGCTCGTGTCCCAGCCGGATACCGGCGAACAGGCCCTGGAAATCGCCGAAACGCTGGTCCGGAGCGGAGCCATCGACCTGATCGTGGTGGACTCGGTGGCCGCGCTCACGCCGCGGGCTGAAATCGAAGGCGAAATGGGTGACTCCCATATGGGCTTGCAGGCCCGGCTCATGTCGCAAGCCTTGCGCAAGCTGACTGCGGCTATCTCCAAGTCTCAGACGACGCTGATTTTCATCAACCAGATCCGCATGAAGATCGGGGTGATGTTCGGCAATCCGGAAACCACGACCGGCGGCAATGCGTTGAAGTTCTATTCCTCGGTTCGCCTCGATATTCGTCGCATCGAGTCCGTGAAAGAAGGCCAGGATGTGATGGGGAACCGGGTGCGCGTGAAGGTCGTCAAGAACAAGATGGCGCCGCCGTTCCGCCAGGCGGAGTTCGACATCATGTTTGCCGAAGGTATCTCGAAGACTGGTGAATTGGTCGACATTGGTGTGGAAAAGAAAATCATCGATAAGTCCGGGGCCTGGTATTCCTATAAAGGTGAACGGGTCGGCCAGGGCCGTGATGCAGCGCGAGATTTTCTCAAGAATAATCCCGCTGTAGCGTTGGAAGTTGAAGCCAAACTTCGCGAACTGGCCGGGGTGCCTGCCCGCAATGCGAAGCGGCCGGAGCCCAAAGAAGAGAAGCCTGTGGCAAAGACGGAAAAGGGTGAGGAGAAGCGGGCGCACAAGTAGGCGGCAGACCTGTGGGTGGGAAGAATCGGACGTCGCCATCGTCTCCCGAAGAGTGGATGCATCTTGCCGTGCGGTATCTGGCTCGCTGGGATCGGACTGCGGCTCAGGTGGAGCAGTTTTTGTTGAGCAAGGGGGCGGCGGCGAATCAGGCGAAACAGACGATCAGCCGGTTGTCCGATCTCCGGTATCTCGATGATCGGGCCTACGCCGAGCGGTGGCTTGAGAGCCGGTTGGCGCGACAGCCGATGGGGCGTGAGCGCCTGTTAGCCGAGTTGCAGGCCAAAGGGATTCAGGACGCCGTTGCTGAAAGGGCTGTCAAGAAGGCCCTTCCCGATGTGGATGACGATACCCTCGCTACACGGGCGCTGAAATCCTGGCAGCGTAAGGGGCGGCCAGTGACGTCCGTACAGGCCGTCCGCCTCCTACGTCAGTGGGGTTTCGAAGAAGAGACGATCGAGCGTACTATACGAGCTCGCTTTAGACATGAGGGACTTGAGTCATGAAGAATAGTGCGCGCGAGCTTCGCCAGGCATTTATCCGGTATTTCGAGCAGCAGGGGCACCAGTCGGTGCCGAGCTCGGCCTTGATTCCCCAGGCCGATCCGACCCTGCTCTTTACGAATGCCGGGATGAATCAATTCAAGCGCGTGTTTTTGGGCGAGGAGACGCGCGCCTACAAGCGCGCCGTGACGGTGCAAAAGTGTCTGCGGGCCGGCGGAAAGCACAACGATCTGGAAAATGTCGGCTACACCCGGCGGCATCATACGTTTTTCGAGATGCTGGGGAACTTTTCGTTCGGGGACTATTTCAAAGAAGACGCCATCCTCTTCGGCTGGGAGTTTCTGACCAAGACGGTCGGGCTCGACCAGAGCCGGATGTGGGTCACCATCTTCCGCGAGGATGATGAAGCGGACCAGCTCTGGAAGAAAATCGGCGTATCTCCTTCCCGCATCGTCCGGTGCGGTGAGAAAGACAATTTCTGGCAGATGGCCGATACGGGTCCTTGCGGACCCTGCTCGGAACTGCATTTCGATCAAGGGCCCTCCGTACCGGGCAACGATACGCCGAACGGCGAGGGCGACCGCGTCATCGAGATCTGGAACCTCGTCTTCATGCAGTACAACCGTGATGCCTCGGGGAAGCTCAATCCCTTGCCGAAGCCCAGCATCGACACCGGCATGGGGCTGGAGCGGCTGACGGCGGTTGCGCAGGGAGTCTTGAGCAACTACGACAGCGATCTCTTTACGCCGTTGTTGACGGCGGTTGCAAAACGGGCTGGTCCTTTGGGGAGAGATGCGGCAGATGGATACCTGGAAGGGCAGCCATCCACGATGTCCCTTCGCGTCATTGCAGATCATCTCCGTGCAATTACTTTCTTAATTGCAGATGGAGTGTTGCCGTCAAACGAAGGTCGCGGCTATGTTCTCAGAAGAATTCTCCGTCGGGCTGCAAGGCATGGTCGGTTACTTGATATTAGAGAACCATTTTTACACGAGCTCACCGCGGTCGTTGTCGAACAGATGGGCGAGGCCTATTCGGAATTGAAAGGCGCCGCCGGGACGATCGCGGAAGCCACTCGCGGTGAAGAAGAACGATTTATCGCCACCCTCGATCAGGGCCTGCCGATTCTCAACGACATGATTGAGAAGGCCCGGTCATCCAGTAAGACGGTATTGGCCGGAACGGATATTTTCAAACTCTATGACACGTACGGGTTTCCGATGGACCTCATTCAGGAGGCCTGTCGTGAACAGGACATGACGGTCGATGAGAAGGGGTTTGATCAGGCGATCGAGGAACAGCGGAACCGCGCTCGGAAGACCGGCGGGTTCGAGCAGGAGACCGCCAGGCCGGCGGTGTCGGAGTTGGCCGGGCGTCTGGGGGCGACGAAGTTCGTCGGTTATGACCGGCTGGACACCGATGCAGTGCTGCAGGCGATTCTCAAGTCGGACCGGATGGTGAAGGAAGCGGCCGAGGGCGATGAAGTTGAAGTGGCACTCGATGTCACGCCGTTCTACGCCGAGGGCGGCGGCCAGATGGGCGATCAGGGTCTGTTGGTCGGTCCGGAAGGCCGATTGGAGATCAAGGAGACCACGAGGCCTGCGCCGACGCTGATTCTGCACAAGGGAATCGTGACCAAGGGACGGATCAGGGAAGGCGAGCAACTGCGGATGTCGGTCAATGCGACGACCCGGCAGGACGCGGCCAGGAATCACACGGCGACGCACTTGGTGCATGCGGCCTTGCGGGACATGCTGGGTCCTCATGTGAAGCAGTACGGATCGTTGGTCGGGCCGAACCGGCTGCGGTTCGACTTCGCGCATTTCCGCCCGCTCGCGACCCGCGATATCGACGAAATTGAGACAGTGGTGAACAACGAGATTCGCAAAAATGAAACGGTCTCGACCGAAGTGATGAGCATCCAGGATGCGGTGGCCAAGGGCGCCTTGGCGTTCTTCGGGGATAAATACGGGGAGCAGGTGCGGGTGGTCACGGTCGAATCCTTCAGCAAGGAACTCTGCGGTGGCACGCATTGCCAGCACACCGGCGAGATCGGGCTGTTCCGCATCGTATCGGAGACCGGTGTCGCGGCCGGCGTGCGACGCATCGAAGCCCAGACCGGCAGTGGGGCCTTTGCGTTGTTGAAGAAGGCCGAAGGAGAGATGCGGGAATTGTCCGATCTGCTCAAGGTCGGGCCGTCTGAACTGGTGAGCAAGACCCGCAAGGTGCTGACGCAACTGAAGGACAAAGAGCGTGAGCTGGAAGAGTTGAAATTGAAGATGGCCAGCGGATCGGCGGTTGCATCGAGTGCGAAGACCATTGCCGGCGTGCCGGTGCATGTGCAACGAACCGACGGGTTGGATGTGAACGGGATGCGGGCGTTGGCCGATCAATTACGGGACAAGCTCAAGAGCGGCGTGGTCGCGCTCGGCGCCGCGACCGAAGACGGCAAAGTAGCGCTCTTAGTGGTGGTGACGAAAGATCTGATCGGCAAACTCAAAGCCGGAGATTTGATTAAGGTCCTGGCCGCGGAAGTCGGGGGAACAGGTGGCGGGCGCCCCGAGATGGCCCAGGCCGGCGGCAAGGATGTATCCCGTCTCGATGCCGCGCTGGAAAAGGTCTTTGGTCTGGTCGAATCTGCCCTTCAGCGGTAAACTCATGCCTAGCCGTATTCTTGCACTGGATCACGGCACCAAGCGGATCGGCGTCGCCTTGAGCGATGAGCTGGGCTGGACCGCTCAGCCGTTAGAAACCTACGAGCGGCAGACACTGGATCTGGACATCGCCCATATTCTGGAACTGGTCAAGGTTCATGAAGTCGGGAAGGTGTTGTTGGGCCTTCCGTTGCGGCTGAACGGCGAAGAGGGCCTGGCGGTGCAGGCGGTGCATCAGTTTCTCGAGCGGCTCGCCGACGCGTTGCCGGTTCCGGTGGTCACGTGGGACGAGCGGCTGACCACGAAGGATGCGGAACAGCTGCTCATCGCCGCCGATGTCGGCTGGAAGAAACGCAAAGGGATGGTCGACCGGATCGCCGCCGCCATCCTCTTGCAGAGTTATCTGGAGGCTCAGTCACCTTCTCCGGTTCAAGGTCGTCCGACGGAGACCGAAGAAGGGGGTGAGCCGGACCACAGGCACCACGAAGTAGCCGGACGCCATTATGAAGCTGCGCGTGATCCTCATCGTGCTCGTCCTCGCCGCCGGACTCGCCGGGGTGGCCGCGTATCAGATGATGAAATGGGCTGAAGCGCCGGTCGTCACGGAAGCCGAGCATCCTCCCTCCAAAGTCGTCGTCATTGCCGAAGGCTCCACGTTTCAGCATGTCGCCGGTCTGCTTGAGCGTGAACGGCTCATTAAGAGCCGCTCGGCGTTTGTCTTGCTCGGCAAGGCCCTTGAAGCGGAACGCAAAATCCGTCCCGGCGAATATGAGCTGAATCCGGCGATGCCTCCGGCCGACATTCTCTCCAAGCTGATGGCCGGGCGGGTGGTCCTGCATGCGGTGACGATTCCCGAAGGCTATACGATGGTGCAGATCGCCGACGTCCTGGCGCAGCATCAAATCACGGATCGTGCCGAGTTCCTGCGTCTCGTCAAGGACAAGAGCTTCATCAAGACGCTCGGGATTTCAGCCGAGACGCTGGAAGGCTATCTCTACCCCGATACCTATCGATTCCCCAAGCCGGTGTCGGCCAAGGACGTCATCAGGACAATGGTGGAGCAGCTCAATCAGGTCGTCACTCCGGAATGGCAGGCGCGGGCGAAGGATATTCATCTCACGCTCCATCAGATCCTGACGCTGGCCTCGGTCATTGAAAAGGAAACGGGATCGGGGGAGGAGCGGCCGCAAATCTCGTCGGTGTTCCACAACCGGTTGCAGAAGAAGATTCCCCTCCAGAGCGACCCCACCGTGATTTACGGATTACCGAACTTCGACGGCAATCTCCATAAGAAGGATCTCTCGCATCCCAGCCCCTACAACACCTATCGGTGGGCCGGTCTGCCACCGGGGCCTATTGCCAGTCCGGGAGCGCAGGCGATCAGGGCCACGCTGTTTCCAGCGGTTTCGCCGTACCTGTACTTTGTGTCGAAGAATGACGGGACGCATCAGTTTTCCGCCACGCTGACGGAACATAATAAGGCCGTCGACAAATATCAAAAGCAGTTTTTCTCCCGCGCCCATCGCGGCCGAACGTAGAAGGAGTGTCCGCTGTCATGACTCGATGGAATCCTCCCGCGTTACTCGATCATACGGTTTTGCGTCCTGACGCGACCAAGGCCGATGTGTTGCGGCTTTGTCAGGAGGCCAAAGACCTGGGCTTCGTCGTCATCTTTGTGCCGCCTTGTTACGTCGATGAAGCAGTGGCTGCCACGGCAGGATCAGCCGTGCGGGTCGGCATTCCGATCGGCTTTCCGCTCGGGGGCCATACCACGAAGTCGAAGGTGGCGGAGGCCACGGAAGCCGTCGCTCGGGGTGCGCGGATTCTAGATATGGTGATCAACGTCAGCCGCCTGAAGTCCGGCGATCACGCCTATGTCCGGCAGGATATTGCGGAAGTGGTGAAGGCCACCCCGTCGGCCGAACATAAAGTGATTCTGGAGACCTGCCTGCTGACACAGCAGGAGAAGATTACCGCCTGTCATCTGGTGGTCGAAGCCGGGGCTGAGTATGTGAAGACTTCGACGGGATTTTCGACTGCCGGGGCTACGGTCGAAGACGTCCGGTTGATGAAGCAGTCGGTGGCCGGAAAGGCGAAGGTCAAAGCCTCCGGCGGGATCAGAGACTGGAAGACGACGCTGGCGATGCTCGAAGCCGGGGCCGATCGAATCGGTACGAGTGCGAGTCTGAAGATTCTAGAGGAGTGGAAGGTGCAGGGGAATCGATAGGAGGAGTACCATGCCGGAATTGCGCCGTCAGCCGAGATTCCAAGTGAATTGTCCGGTCTCCTTTGTCGTCGAGGATTTGGCGGGAACCGGCGCTATCTTCAATCTCTCGGAAGAAGGCTGTGCCATTGAAAGTGACGTGAGTGTGCCACAGGAAGGATATGCCTCGGCTTCTCTGACCATTCCGGGAGCATCTGATCCGGTTGTGGTCGATTTGGCCCGGGTCCGGTGGGTGACACGCCGCGAATTCGGACTGGAGTTCCGGATCATCAGCCAGGCCGCGCGCAAACATATCCGGCGCTATCTGCTTCTCGATCAGGCTGCGTAGCGGGGCCCTCCTCACTCGTCTCCATAGCGACACATGGAATGAGCTTTGTCCTCCCGATCCTTTTTGCTATAGTGCGCACATGATAAATCGAGTCATCCTTCTGGTCATCGACGGGTTTGGAGTCGGGGCATTGCCCGATGCGGCGGACTATGGCGATGCTGACGCCAATACGGTCGTTCATGTGGCGGAGGCGGTCGGCGGGCTGAGTCTCCCGAATCTGGAAACACTGGGGTTCGGTCATCTGGCGAAGATCCCCGGTGTGCGAGCCATGGCGCAACCGAACGGCTCGTTCGGGAAGATGGGCTTCGTTTCGCAGGGGGCCGATTCGGTTGTCGGGTACTGGGAAACCGGCGGGGTCATCCAAGCGCGCTCAGCCTCTCCCTTCCGCTCGGCCTTTCCGTTCGATGTCATTCAACAACTCGAGCAAAGCTTTGGACGAAAAGTCATCGGCAATCGTCTCGGCTATGCCCAATCGCTTATCGATGAATATGGCGCGGAGCATCTCTCCAGCGGCGCGCCCATCGTTTGGACCGACGGGGGGTGGACCTGCCATGTGGCGATGCATACCTCGGCCATGCCGGCCGCGGACTTCTACCAGTGCTGTCGGGATATTCGTAAAGCCTTCAAAGGGGTATTGGGACCGCAGCGAATCGTCGCCCATTCCTTCTCGGGTGACGCCGGTGCGTTTCAACTCGGCGGCGGCCGCAAAGATTATGTCGCTGAGCCGCCGGCCGTGAGCATGCTGGATGTGCTGAACCGCTCGGGCCAGATTGTCATGGGCATCGGCAAGGTGCACGACCTCTTTGCAGGACGTGGATTGACGCGGGCATTTCCCGCCGTCACTGCGATGGCGGCTCTCGAAGAAACCACTAAGCTGATCGCCAAGATGCCGCGCGGACTGCTTTACGCGAGCCTCGATCTGCTGACGGATGAGCCGGCGACGGCGGCAACGGCGCTGGAAGATTTCGACCGCCGGTTGCCGGATTTGTTTGAGAAGTTGCGCGTGGGCGATGTCGTGGTGATCACCGGCGATCATGGGCGGGATCTCACCAGGCCGGCCAAAGTGCCCACAAGGGAATATGTGCCTCTGTTAGTGACCGGCCCGAAGTTGTCTCAAGGCGTGAGTCTGGGTGTGCGGGCCTCAGCCGCCGATCTTGGCCAAACCATCGTCGAAGCGTTGCAGGCAGAACGGTTACCTGACGGAGAGAGTTTCTTTGAAGCCCTTCGCGCAGGATAAGCAAGAGAAGGATGTCGATCATGTCATTTGATGCCAAGCTGAAAGCGCTCCATATTGAGTTGCCCATGGCTCCCAAGCCCGTGGCGAACTATGTGCCGGTCGTGCGTGCCGGCGATCTCCTGTTTCTCTCCGGTGTGTTGCCGTCGCGCGATGGGCAACTCATCTGTACCGGCAAGCTCGGGCAGGGCATTACCATCGAGCAGGGGATGGAGGCGGCGAAGGTCGCGGCACTGAACGCATTGGCGATCGTGCGCAGCGAAGTCGGGTCTCTCGATAAAGTGAAGCGCATTGTGAAGATGGTCGGGCACATCGCCTCAGCTCCAGGCTTTACCGATCAACCTCAGGTTCTCAACGGGGCCTCCGATCTCCTCGTGCAAATCTTCGGCGAAGCCGGCAAGCACGCACGCGTCGCCGTCGGCGCCGCCGAACTCCCCCGCCAAGCCCCCGTCGAAATCGAATTGATCGTGCAGGTGATGTCGTAGTCAGCGGCGACTGAAGGCCTTGCCTAGCAACGGCTGCGAGATTTGAAGCCCCTGCAGTATCAGAGACTATAGCTCCCGATGGTATCTCATCGGTTCGTTCTCAATTACTTACAGAAGGGTCATAGGCAGGGGAGGACCCGATCAAACCTGATCGGACAGAATAGTTCTGCCACAATTTAGCCACAGCGTACATGGCGATTGTTTGCGTACGAGCAGTATTGAAGATGGTCTTACTGCTGCAATATTAATAGGTTAGGCGCAGAGGGAGGAGCGCAATCTGATAAGCGGCACACCAAAACAATGCCCATATGGTTGTTTTTTGACCACTCGTCTGGGGAGGGCAAGGCTCCATAGAAGGAGTCCCAGTCTTCCGGACGAATCGTCAAGCAGCCTTCAGAGTCCTTGTAATCTTTCTTTATCCGTCCGTCATGAACATTGATGCCGTCTGCAATCGTCTTCTGCCCCTGCTTATTGTTTCTATTCAGAGTCCTGATAAAACCGCCAGTAACGGTGGCCCTTGATGTTGACTCATCAACGGGGTCGTACGGATTGTCTTTCGTTCCCCCAAGTAGCCGTGGCACATAGGGCTTACCGTGGCGCTTATCTGGATTTCCGGCCTGGTGCACCCCCATGATAAACGGATAGTTTCCGCTTCTGATAGCTGGCACACGGTTGAGTACATCAAGAATATCATTGATATCAGCGAGGCTCGTATTGCCCAATTTAGCATTCCCGTTGCGCAGTGCTGTCGTTTCCTTCTCAAAGTGATTGAACGTGGAGACAATATCGGCATCGCTCGGCGGGCCTATATGTTTAAGGTCAATGTTCCAGCGCTGGTAGAATGCCCATGCGTCTGGCAGCGTTGACCCTCGCAGATCTTTTACTATGACGTTGCCATCCTTCTTCACGGTCACACGTGCCAAGTACTTATTGTTGACGTGTTCTGGAGTCAAGCTTGAGTCGTATTTGAATATTCCTTCCTCGAACACGATCTCGAAGTTTGCAGCGTTCGCTGTTTGAAGGACTGCTATAGAGATGAAAGCGGCGACGCAGTACCTGAGCCATCTAAACATTCTTGCCCCCTTCGGGAGAGTCAAACGCGGGTAATAAACTGCATTGAACTTTGCTTATGGATAGCGTTAAAAAGACCATGCCTCTGCTTATCGAAATCAGCCTGCAGAAACAGCCTCATAAGGAAGGCCCCTGGGGGGGGTATGATAATCGAAACTACTAAGAATGGTAATGGGCTATGGTTTGAATTGTCATGCCGGAAGATCGAGATTGCGGATTGCACATTCGCAGACTCTTCAAAGTTATTTGGGGGATCTCGAAAAATCCTGGTAGTCGATTGATGGCTGGCTGGCTGGGAGAATGGTGCAACGTATACTGACAGTATCGTCACGAATAGAAATGCGGGCGTAATTCGCCTTCTGAGACGAAACGACTGGCTTGGCGAAAGATGGCACGGAGTGTTCCGGAATCCAGTTCGGCATGGAGTGGGACGGTCAATACTTGGCGGACTCCGTCGACTTCGCGAACCAGTTTGACATGACTGCCCCGCTGGGAGGCCTGCTGGAAGCCGAAGCGCTGGAGGATGGTCAGAAGTTCACGGCCGCTGACTCTACGAAGCTTGGGCATGCGCCGGGTCCAGTTCCATTGTTAGTACTAGAGTTGGTTTCTGGCGCAGGCCAAACGCGGCAAGGTTTTCGCCTTCCAGATGGAGCGCTGTCGCTTCTTGCAGATGCTTGACGGTTTCGTCCAGCGTCCGCCCCTGGGTCACGACGGCAATCTCAAGACATTCGGCCACGTATCCGGATTCTTCACCAGGTCGAATCACTGCCTTGATGGTTTGTTGCAAGTAACTCATGCGGTCCTCCCAGTGCTGTTACTGAAGCTGAGAATACCCCCCTTGCTGGCATGAGGCAAGGGGGGAGCGACAATTGGACGCAAGTGCTGCGGGAGTGCCGAATGGTGGATAAATAGCGGTCATTTCAGTAGACTTACCTTCGATGGAGTGTGGCGTTGGTGAATGATAGGGGATTGGCGCAACAAGCTGGACGCTGCTCGTCGTCTAAGTGCTAGGGTTGAGGAATAGGGAAAGCTAAGAGGGACGCATGAAGTTTACGATTACCATTGCGCGTGATGAGGATGGGGTCTACATCGCTGAATGCCCGGCTATTCCCGGATGTGTCAGCCAAGGCAAGACGGAGGCAGAAGCGCAGGCGAATGTGCAGGATGCGATTAAGCAGTGCCTTGAAGCACGCGCTGAGATGGGGATGCCTCTGACGGTGCTCACTCGACAAGTGGAGGTCATCGCCTGATGCCTCCGGTTCCCATTCTTTCTCCGTCCGACGTCATCAAACTCTTTCAGCACCTTGGGTGGGAGGTGGTTCGCCAGAAAGGCAGTCATATTATTATGACGAGGCCAGGCCACACCACACTGCCACGCTCTCGGTCCCCAATCACCAGGAAGTCGCCCGAGGCACGTTGCGCAGTCTGATCGCAAAGGCAGGGCTGACCGTCGAGCAATTCCTCGCAGCCTCGAACAAGTAGCCGTTCTCCGCCTTGACACTCGAAAAAAATCGCTTGCTAGAGTCCTCTCGTCCCTCGCTTCACGTTGTACCCCGGTGGCTCCCTCCTGACACTTCGGTGCGTGGGGTTCTCGTGCCACGTGCAGGGAAGTTCCTTTGAAACATGCCAAGTCGGCAAAGACCTGATGCGCGAGCACGTATCGCGTAGGCCATGAGGAGAGCTGCTCGACCTTGGCTTTCTGCTCGGTTGTCCTACCCAGACGGTCTGCGACACTACGCGCCGCCATTCAGCTGAGTCATGCCTCTCACGGATCCGAGTATTTCCAATTCCGACATGAGCCTGAGCGACTCTTGCGAATGATGCGCGTCAGGTGGCGTATTGTTGGGATTTGTTAATCCGTTGAAACAGTTGTGTCCTGGCCTCGTTGAGGCGGTTGGCGGCCTCATTATCGCTGTATTCGCTGGCGATTGCCTCCAGATGGCTGAACGACATGCTCGGTTTGAGGTTGTCTGCGGTCTCTGATAACAACTTGAGCTTCTCGTACGGGGTCATCATATCCTCGTAGCGATAGCGCTTGCGCCGCTTGCCCTTTTTGTCAATGAACTCCGTGGGGAAATGGCACGGGCGGTGGAAGTTGAGATAGGGCGACAGGATGTCGGTCGTGAAGGCACTCACCACCTGGGCGCATCGTCCTGGAATATGGCTGTAGCCCAGATGCTTGCGCACGGTCGAAGCATTCTTGCTCTCCGCCAGCGCGTTGTCGTTGGTCTGCCGGGAGCGTGACTTGGTCTGTTCGATCCTAAGCTTCTCCAGTAACGTGGCGACGTGACGATTGAGGTACTCCGAACCGTTATCACTATGGAATCCCCGGATGGTGAACGGAAATGCCTCCAGCATCGCCTTCAGCACCGGCACCAGAAACCGTTCGCTGATCTTCTCCACGGCACAGATGCACTGGAACTGCGTCACCTCATCCACCGCATTGACGAGATACACCCCCTTGATGCCGTCCCTATCTCCCTGATGCACACTATCCATGCGCAAGTAACCGGGACGCCCGTCAGGGAACGGTTTCCTGCGTTCGCCGATGCTGTTCCTCACCGGACGGGTCTTGTCATAGGAACCGCGCACCGTCCGATAGGTCGTGTGGTGACGCAGGTTGTACAGGTGTCCGTTGGAGATCCGCGCCAGCCGCTCGAACCGGACATCGCCATGCACCCGGAGTGCCCGCTCGCACAGCTTGCGCGTGGTGGTGCCGGACAGGGTGCCGTGCAACGCATCGACCTCGGCCAGCAGACGAATATCTTCCGCCGTATAGCGCCGGGGAAAGGGTGCCGCAGGGGTACTGCGCCGATCTGAGATGCGTCCGCCGCCCAGAAACTGCGTGATGCGGCGTGTCACCTGGGCGCGGGAGAGGCCGGTGACCGTGGACAGATAGTGGCGCAGCACGCCACGGTCAGCACGCGATGCGTGCGTGTAGCCGAATCTCCGCAGCGTTTCGGCCATCCAGGCGTGGGCGCTGGCGCGGTCGGTGAGGGTGAAGGAAACCGGCGCGTTGCCCGCGCCGAAGCCGCGCACCTGTTCCAGTGTTTGTAATCCTTGGGTGTGTAACGTCACGATCATGCCTCCATGATCCCAACTTCCACCCCTTCAGGCTCACCTCACCTTGGATTCACAGCTCTCCGTTCAGGCTCGTGTGTCATTGGACAAGGCTCTCCGGTGACCTTAATGCGGGGGCGTGCTAGAATATTTGTGTGATGAGAGGCAAGGGAAAGCCTGGGAGAAGCCTTATGAACTACGAAGACTATATCCTGCGGGATGCTGCGGTTTGTGGCGGGGAGCCGGTGGTGAAGGGCACCAGAGTCACGGTGCGGACGATTCTTGCGAGTTTGGCCGAGGGAGCCAGCATCCAAGACATTCTCGCCGATTTTCCCAGCCTGACCGAGCTGTCTGTCCGTGCGGTGATTGCGTTCGCTGCCACATCTGCTGAAGAAGATTTGCCGCTTCCCAGTATTCCCCATATTGCATGAAGCTCAAACTCGACGAGAATGTACCGGCCCGCCTTGTCCGGTTGCTTGCCGCGTTGGGGCATGACGTCGATACTGTTCTGCAAGAGGGATTGACGGGTCAACCGGATGTTGATGTCTGGACTGCCACTCAGGCGGCTGAGCGGTTTCTTATCACGCAAGACTTAGACTTTTCCGATATTCGTCGGTTTTCTCCGGGTACCCATTGCGGACTGCTGCTTGTCCGACTACGGGCTCCAGGTCGAGCCGCGCTTCTGCAACGAATAGAGGCCCTTTTTAGGATCGAGTCTATTGAAACATGGAAGCGGGCGGTGGTGATCGTGACCGATCATAAATTGCGAGTTCGCCGCCCGTAGGTATAACTCACGGATTCGGGGGGTTCCCTCTCTCATTGGCTTGATGATTGTTCCTATTGCCTATCGGGACGGAGTGCGTTGTTGGATTGCGTCGTTGCATCCCTGGTTAATATGCTGTGATCCCTGCCTTGACACTCGAAAAATTCGCTTGCTATAGTCCTCTCGTCCCTCGCTTCACGTTGTACCCCGGTGGCTCTCTCCTGACTCCGGTGCGTGGGGTTCTCGTGCCACGTGCAGGGAAGTTCCTTTGAAACATGCCGAGTCGGCGATGACCTGATGCGCGGGCAATTCTTGCGCAGGCCATGAGGAGAGCTGTCATGACATTTCGACGAGTTTGTTTTGCACTGACCATTCTTGCGGTGTCGCTTCCTAGGTCTTCTTTTGCCGGGCAGGCCCCGATTGAGATTGCCCCGCGAACTGCGACCCCCGGATCGACGGTGGTCGTGAGCGGCAAAGGGTTGGGCGCGTTCAAATCCGTCCAGTTCAATAAAGTGACCTTTGCCGGGATGCCGGCGCTGATTCAGCGCTGGGAATCCGACCTGGTCGAGGTGAAGGTGCC
>JAUYAO010000036.1 GCA_030692565.1 Nitrospira sp. | reverse complement strand
CAGCTCCTGCACGGACGGAGGGAGCAGTACCGGCTGATCGACGTCCCAGGATTTGAATGTTTTAGCCATGCCGCCTAGAAACCACAATGCCCGCTGCCTGTCCAGTCCAAAATGCACATTACTCGGACAGGCTCCTAGCCCAGCTTTATTATTATGCCGTCAAACTGGAGGTAAGCTGCCATGACCGATCCGCATAGAGAATTTTGTCGGAATCAACACCGCATCATTGGTCACTACCTTGCCGTCCAAGCGTGGTTACGGGGATTGGATTGCATCGTGTTGGTGCGTGGCGATCTTGAGACCTTTCTTGCTTTGGAGCGTTTTAAAGGTACTCGAGTTGATTGGCTTCAGGAAGACTTGAAGCCTTGGTTTCCGCACCAGGAGGCGTACTACAAGACGGGTGCACCATCATCTATCCACTCCCTTTTTCTTTCGCGTGTTCCGATCAAAAAGCATTTGACGACGGATTCGATGACCACAGAAGAACGAATACGTGGGATGGCGGAAGGCGCTCCTCGAACAGAGCGCTTTACAAATAAATCCGACGGCAGTCAAGTACCTTCCCACGCTAAGATGGTTTCTAAGTTGAGCGTTCTCGCTGCCGGTTTGGATACTCCTCGTCGTTATCGAAAGAAGTCCAAAGCTTAAGAGACAGGTCGCTGAATAAGGCTATAGGAACGATTGAAGGGTGAAAAAGGTTCAGGGACCATTGATAGGCATGTTTGGTAGCGTCATTCTGAGGGCCCATGCTTGAATTGAGACCTACCTGCGAACATTGCAACAAGGCGCTGCCTCCTGATTCGCTTGAGGCGCGGATCTGTTCGTATGAATGCACATTCTGTGCGACGTGCGTCGAACAGGTATTGGAGAATGTCTGTCCCAACTGCGGCGGCGGGTTTGTTCCTCGGCCGATCAGGCCTGCGACGAATTGGAAGGGTGACAACTTCCTGGGAAAAGATCCGGCGAGCACTACGGTGAAGCACCGGCCGGTTGATCCGGTGGCTCATGCGCAGTTCATGGCCAAGGTCAAGACGATCCCACCTGAGAAACGATAGCAGCTGAAACGCTTTCAGCTGCTAGTGATTGCATGCGCGGTATGGTTTTTAGCCAGGTGAAATCTTGGAGGCAGGGTGAACATCGCATTTGTTGTATTTGATCGTATGACTACGCTGGACTTTATCGGGTTCTATGATCCATTAACACGGCTGAAGTCCATGCAGATCATTGATGATTTTGAATGGCGCATATGCGCCCTTACGAAGGATGTCGTTGATGATCGGGGGCTTCGGATTGAAGTCACTGCAGTTGCCGAGCCTCTCGATTCTTACGATATACTTTTTGTGCCAGGCGGCATCGGCACCAGAAGTCTCCAGCATAATAAGCATTTTGTCGATTGGTTGAAAACGGCCGGTTCCATTCCGTTGAAGGTGTCATGCTGTACCGGCGCTTTGCTTCTTGGTGCTGCGGGTTTTCTTCGCGGCAAGCGCGCAACGACACACCCGACCGCACTCCAAGAATTGAGCCCATACTGCAGGGAGGTTGTTCGTGAGCGAGTTGTCGATGAAGGCGGCATTATCACTGCCGGCGGGGTGGCATCGGCTATCGATGCAGGGCTGTATGTTGTGCAGCGACTAGCAGGCGAAGATGCGAAGCGCAGAGTTGCCGCACAGATGGATTATCCCTATCGATGGGATGGGTAGTGCTTGCATCGAGCGCCGGACGCCGGATATGTGGAAGAGCCGCAATTAACGATGGAGTAGGCTTCAGGCTCAGCTGCAAACGAGCATCGGCATCGCGGAGAGCTATGGAATCTCAAGATCTCATTCGAGCGGGCTCGTACCTTTCCGTGTTAGCCATCATGGCCACATGGGAACTGCTGGCGCCGCGACGAAAGCTGACGGCCTCGAAGCTCTGCCGGTGGGGCGGCAATCTCACGATCGTGATCTTGAATACGGTGATCGCCCGGCTGTTTTTCATGGGCGGCGTGGTGGCTGTCGCGGCGATGGGCCAAGAACGGGGCTGGGGGCTCTTGAATCTTATCGAAGGCCCGGTGTGGCTGGAGGTCGCCATTGCCATCGTGGCGCTCGACTTTATCATCTACTGGCAACATCAAGTCTTCCACTACGTGCCGATCCTCTGGCGGTTCCACATGATGCATCACTCGGATTTGGATTTGGACGTGTCCAGCGGAGTACGGTTTCATCCGGTCGAGATCATCATCTCGACAGGCGTGAAGGCACTCTCGGTATTGATGTTGGGTGTCGCGCCGCTGGCGGTGGTCATCTTTGAGATCGTGCTGAACGCGACGGCCTTGTTCAATCACAGTAATGTAAGGATGCCATTGGGGCTCGATCGAGTGCTGCGCTATGTGATCGTCACACCGGATATGCACCGCATCCACCATTCCACCGACGTGCGAGAAACCAACAGCAACTATGGATTCAACGTGGCCTGGTGGGACCGGCTGTTCGGCACCTACTGCGCGGAACCGGCCCTAGGGCAATTGGGGATGAAAATCGGCCTCGAACATCTCGGCCCGCCGGTCTGCTTGAATCTCTTTATGATGTTGCGGTTTCCCTTTGTGGCCACTCTCGGTCGTTACGCCAGCCGAACTCAACCATGAGATTCTTCATCGGATGTCTCTCGAACTAGCGGAATATCGATCGCCTCTCCCCCCCCGCAGATAGATTCCGGTACAATCCGTCCCATGCATGAGTTCTTGCTGGTACTGGCCAGTCTGGTCGGAGTCGTGGTGATCGGCTTGATTGCGAAGGTGGTCACGCCGGAGATCATGATCGAGTTCGGATTATGGATCCTGGCCGGAGGCTTGCTGATCGGGATTCCGGCAGGGCTGTGGTATCACGTGGTCTTGTACCGCGCACTCAAGCGGCGGATGACGCTGCCGTCATGGTGGTGGCGGAGGCCGGTTGAGTTGCATGACCGGCTCACGCCGATCGAGTTCGCGCCGGTTCGTCCCTGGTTCGTGGCCGGTGCGGTCGGATTCGTCCTCTGCTGTGTGGGCGGCATCGCCGCGATTGCAGGGTTGTCGATCGGGCAGTTTTCTCCGTAACTCAGCGCCGTTGGGTCCGTGGCCTGTTGGATATGCGGAAACCGGCTTGGGGGCTCTGATCTCTCAAAGGCAGTCTACCGTTAGTGCGGCACGCAATTTATCCCACGACGTGCAGCTTGATCAGATTCGTGCCCCCGGGTTGCCCGATGCGAGTCCCGGAGAGGATGACAATCCGTTCTCCGGTCTTGGCCAGTCCCTCCGCTTTCAGCCGTCGTTCGGCTTCGTCCACACGGGCATCGGTCTGTTCGATCTGCGGCATGGTGTAAGGGCGCACGCCCCAATAGAGGGCCATCCGTTTTCTGACCGGCTCAAACGGAGTGAAGGCGATGATCGGTGCGGCCGGTCGCTGTTTCGAGATGAGGTGCGCCGTCGTGCCCCGCTCGCTGAAGGCGACGATGACGCCGGCGGCGATCGCCTTGGCGGCCGAGGCCGCTGCGGTACAGATCGCTTCGGGGAAGGCCATGTCTCCCCAGTCGGTGTGACGCTTGGGTCTCACGCCTGGCTCGGGACCTTCTTCCGCCGCGCGAATGATGCGATCCATGACCTGGACGGTTTCAACCGGATGCGCGCCGATGGCCGTTTCAGCCGACAGCATGACCGCGTCGGTGCCGTCGAACACGGCATTGGCGACATCCGAGGCTTCCGCTCTGGTCGGACGCAGGGCTTGGGTCATCGACTCCAGCATTTGCGTGGCGGTGATCACGAGGCGGCGGCGGCGGTTGGCTTCCATGATGATACGTTTCTGCAACAGCGGCACGGCTTCAGGACTCATCTCCACGCCCAGATCCCCCCGCGCAATCATGACCCCGTCCGCCTCGTCCAGGATCGCGTCCAGGGCGGTCACGGCTTCGGCCCGTTCGATCTTGGCAATGATCGGCACCGTTCCGCCGCATTGAGCGACCAAGGCCCGCGCTGCCAGGATGTCTTCCGGTCCCCTGACGAAGGAGAGCGCCAGGTAGTCCACGCCGTGGGCGATGCCGAACCGGATGTCTTCCCGGTCTTTGTCGGTGAGGGTGGGCGCGCTGACGAGGGTGCCCGGTAAATTGATGCCTTTGTGCGAGGTGATCGTCCCGCCGGTGGCGACGGTGCATTCGACGGCTCCGCCCGCGATGCGATCGACCATGAGTTCAATCAGCCCGTCGTTGATCAAGACTCGCGCGCCGGGCCTAAGGTCGCGGGCAAGATAGGGGTAGGTGACCGGGATTTCGGGGATGGCGGAGTGCGCCTTGGCGACGGATTGGGCGCCGAGCTGACCGCCGGACCGCGCCAGCATCGTCTGCAGCCGCACCGACTGGCCCGTGGTCACCTCGATCCCCTCTTCGGGTAAGTCGCCCACGCGAATCCTGGGTCCTTGGAGATCCTGGATAATCGCGACGGCGGCCTGGCGGCGCTCCGCCGCTTGGCGGATCGTCGCGATGGCGGCTGCATGGGTGTCATGTGCCCCATGGGAGAAGTTCAGCCTGGCGGCATCCATTCCAGATGCAATGAGCCGATCCAACATCGCCAGCGAACTGCTGGCGGGTCCGATCGTACAGACTATCTTTGCTTTTCGCATAGGACGCTCCTCAGCCCTTGACAAGAATCGGCGGACACCCAATGATGCGCTCGTTCACGCCCGGTGCTGTGCGCCACCCACCGGTGGTCGGGCCAACTACCCGGAGGTGAAGGAGGGGCATGCAGAGTATCACAAATTCGCTCGATTTCGTGACGATTGAAGGCCTGCTGGCCTACGGAGAGCAGTTCGCGCGACGGCCGGCCATCGAGGGCGTGTCGGCGCCGGCCGCTCCGGCTCCATCGAACGACCGTGCCGCGCAAGCGCGCCAGGCGATGGCGCAGATCACGGCGTTTGTCGACCGCGCTCACGCTGGATTTCCCGATGCCGAAGCCTATCGATCGGCCAGGCAAGCCCTGATCGATGGCCCCTGTGCCGGTGACCCGCTGGTGTTTTTCGCCGCCTGGAACCGTGTGCTCGCGGAGGGCGCGCTCCAACCCTTGATGCGGGCGCCGATCGGATCCGTATTGAAACCGACTCAGCGGCGTCCCGTGGCGATCGTCCCGCGTGCGCAGCTTACGCCGCAGCTGGCGGACGGACGTATCGTGCTCGACTTGGGCGATGAACGATTCTGGCTCCTGCCGCGCGAATTGTCCGGTCGCACCGTGCTCTTTACCATGCGTCATGGCATTTCCCGCGTGGAGAGTAAAACGCACCGGGTCGGTCGCCGTTTGGCGAATCAGTTGGATCAGGAACGGGGCGTGCCACGGGCCGACGCTGTGGGGACCGCACTGGCCCGGATGGTCGGCGTGGTCGGTCAACAGCTGGATTTTCTCCACTTGTCCAATTACCTGGATCCCGCCAGGTTTCTTCACTTCATCAGCCGGAGTCCGAACACGCGGCAACTCTTTGAGCGTGTGGGGGCCGCGCTGGTGCGTGATCCGCTTCCTCCGGCCGGGGCGGCGTATGCGCCTGCGTTGGAGTCGTCGGATTTTGGGTGGATCACCGGCGTCGAAAAAACGGTGGAGACTCAGGAACTTGCCAAGGCTTTCGGCGTCGATGTCCCAACCGCGAAACGTCTGATCAAAGATCCTTTGTATTGTTATCCCGGCGGGAATTCGTTTTTTGATCTCTACGTCGATGTGATCGATGGACTGCATCACATGGGGGATGCGCATCAGGGCCAGGTGGCGTGCCTGTATACGCACAGTTCGACGTTGCGGGCCCTCATGATTTATCTGGACCCGCGCCCGTTTCACGAAGCCTTCACCGAATTCAGCGACTACAAAGAGAGTCAGGACAATGTCGTGCTGCTGGCGTATGAAAAGGGGCGCTTGTCGGGCTATTCTACGGCGGTCGGACTATCGGAGCGTGAACGAGCCTCGCGGGATTCATGGGTGGCGGTCGAGCGGGTGCGAAAAGACCGGGTGACGTTGAAACCTCGACAGATCAAGCGGATCGTGGCGTTGGTCTCGGGGGGAGATTTCGCCGGCGCCGGCGCCGCATTGAAAGAATTGCACGTGCAGGGGGCTCGATTCGGCCTGGATGTTCACTTCGTCCGGCACGGATTCCTCGGGCTCGCTAATAATTGGATCGAACCGGTGACTGAAGAGGATACGCGCGGCATGAGCAGTCATGCGAGCAGTCCCATCGGCAGCAGCCGCTTCGAGGACTTCAAGGACGAACTGGTTCAGCGGGCGGCGGTCGGGCACCTCGCGCCTTTTCTGGAAGACGCCGCGTTGGTGGTTCTGGGGGGAGACGGGAGTTTCCGCGGGGCGCGGGCGATCTACGAAGGGTTCGGTGTGCAGGTGGTGGGCATCCCCGGCACGATCGACAACAACCTCGAGGGTGCCATCTCGCTCGGCTACCATTCAGCCATGGCCCTGGCGGATCAGTCGATTGAGTCGCTCAAGGCGACCAGCGCCGCCATGGGGAGCGTGTTTTTCGTTGAAGTGATGGGCGCAGGGTCGGGGCATCTGGCGCTCGCCTGCGCCTATCAAGCGAGGGCTGAGGGCCTATTGGTCAACGAACATCCCGATCCCGATGCCTATATCGACGAGGTGATTCTCGGCACGCTGAAGCGCACGCTGGGGGTGCCCAACAAGAGCCACTTGTTTGTCGTGGCCGAACGAACCCCCCATCGCCATCATCGGGAGGGAGGGGTGCATGGCCTGGTCGATTACGTGGCCGGCGCGATCGGAGGATGGCCCCAGCGCCACGCAAGGCCCGGTCAGTATCCCTTGACGCTCGCGACCAAGGCTACCATTCTCGGCCATACGTTGCGGGGCGCTCCGCCGACCCCGGAAGACAAAGCCATCGCCCAGCATTTGGCCTATGAGACGGTCCATCGATTAGTGGAACGTCCGGAGGAAGTGGTGGGATGCATGCTGGCCTATCGCGAGCGCGGGGCGATCGAAGCGATCCCGCTCCATGCCGTGGCGCCTAAACAGTTCGACTGGGATCTCTTCGCCAGGATGCATGGCACGGAGTTGCGCAACGGACCGCCGTAAAGCCTGATGCGTGAAACGTGAAACGTCAGATGTGGAACCTGGGACATGAAACCCGAACGAGAAATGGTGTGAACGGCCTTACTCGTCGAGGCTGGGGCGAATGAGGTAGGAGCCGTACAAGGCGGCAAAGAGAAGATAGGCGCCGCTCCAGAATGCCGCCGCTGCGCCGAGTACGAGATTCGGCGGCAGACCCGTCATTGGCCCGAAGACTCGCAGCAGCGCACCCAGGCTGACCAGCATGTAGATCATGATGGTCAGGCGGTCGGCCTGCTTCGGTCGTCCGGTATGACCTAGGCTGGCGCGGGTCATCACCGCCATGGTCATCGAACCGACTGCGCCGGTCGTAAGCGCGTGCACCGCATCAGCCGGTTTCAGGCCGAATCCGAGTATCGATCCGCCGATGATGAGCAGCGAGAACGCGAGCCAGCCATACCCCACATGCAGGATCAGCACGATCGGCTCACGCCATGTGAGCCACCCGCGCCAGCGAGTGAGACGGACGCTGTTGGCCAGTCCTGCGATGATCAAAAACCATCCCGTTGTTCTGGCTTGCGGCTGAACCACCCAGGACAGTGCGGCGACAACTGTGAGAAGAATCGTCAGTCCATCGAATCGGGAAAATGATGGAAGCTGGTCGGGAAGGCCTCGTTCGGCCAGGTAATCGCTGGTGAAGCTGGGCGTCACACGCCCCCCGATGAGCGCCAGCAACAGCATCATGAGCGCGACGGCCATCCGCTCCGGAAGATCCGTCTCTGATCCCCGCAGCGCCAGCACATGAAACAGGATATCGGCGGCTGCATAGAGACTGATGACGATGCCGATCGGTGCGCGATCCCACGCTTTCCCCGCTATGATTTCCCGCCAGACAATGGCGGCCAGCACAGCCAGATATCCCGCATCAATGAGAGCCGAAACCAGCGGCGTCGGCCATGGCATGGCGATCGTCAGACGTCCGGCCAGCCAGAGAGTCACTAAGGCCAGCAGCGGCGTGCCTTTGAGCGGAGGCCGGTCGGTCCAGTTCGGCATCGCGGTCAGGAGGAAACCGGTGATCACGGCGGGCAGAAAGCCGAAGAGCATCTCGTGCACATGCCAATCGCGCGGCGCATAGCGGAAGGGTGAATCCGTCCATCCAGACAGAATCAGCGCCCAGACAGGAATGGCTATGCCGGCGAACAGTGCCGCGCTCAGAAAGAACGGGCGGAATCCGTAGGACAAGAATGCCGGTTCTTGGGATCTAGGTTGTTCCGTCGCCATATGATTTGTGCCGGTCCGCTATTCCTCCCCTTTGTAAGGGGAGGTTAGGAGGGGTAGAGGGTTCATGGACCGCCGTATATTCGTGCGAGCCGCGCCTGACCATGGTAGCCACCATGGTCTTCGACCTCCCCGCACCCCTCCTTACCAACAAGGGGCATGACGTGGTGAGAGCTCGCAATCGATCTTGAACCACACACAATTGGGTAGTGCCATTATTGCTGGCGGGTCAGCAGAATGTCGACCGTGATCTGCGCGGTGGGGGAGGGATCCTGGCTGACGATGTAAGTGGCCTGTTCCTGCGGACCCGTTGGACTTGAGGCGGTGACCGATTCCTGGAGTTGGTTTGGTGCAACTCGGTTGAGGAGCGCGGCCTCTTGTCGTGAGATAGGTCCGAACGGGACGCGAGACAGACGGACGATCACGGTGCCGCTGTCAGCCGGCAATGGGAGGCGCTGCCGTTGCCCGGCGTGAATCTTTTCCGAAATATGACCGCTGTCTTTCTGTGGCAGCAGCAGTTGGGTGTTGGCCGATCCCACATTTCGCCATACCTGAATGTAGCCGTCTTGATTGGGTTCGAGGGTCATGTGCACGGGTCTTGAACTCGTCGAAGCCGCGGCTGCATTGACTTCCTGGTCCTGTCCGTCGGGAGTCCGGATCACAAAACTGTAGCGGAGCCCGAGGGGCTTGTCGGGTATTGGAGGGGCAGCAGCTTTGCCGAGCTGGGAGAGCCCTTCGAGTTTGCGCTTCAACGGACTCGTCTGCGGCTCGGCTTCGGCCAGGGGCTTCATGGCGCGTTCCTGGGCTTGGGCCATTCTCCCAGTATCGGCGCCGGCGCCATAAAACAAGGCTCGTGCGCCGGCGATCGCGGGACTGGTTTCTGACAAGGATGCTCCGGCCGGCGTCCGTGCTGTCTTGGCCTCCGGCATGGCCGCTGTCGGCGGTGAGCCGGCGGAGAGTGGACGCTGGACTATTGCCGCGACTTCGTCTGGGGTCTTCCCCATCGAGATGGCCGGTGCCGCTGTTTGCTTCCGATCTTCTTCTTGTTGTGTGTTCTTCGGCGCATTGTCGCGAAGGGTATCAGCCGGAACGCTTGCCTGCGGTGGTGCGGTGGCTGATTGCTCGCGGGTGACACTCGTATCAGCCAGTGAGTCCTTCTTAGCGGCGATTGCTGAGAGGCCTTGATTCTCCTGGGCCTGTGCCTTTGATTCAGCCGGTTTGGCCGCTGACGGCTGGGACAGTGCGGGCGGAGGAACGGATGGCGCGGCAGATGGTGTTGCCTCAGTCGCAACCGTTTGGACGGCTTGCTTTAGACTGTCCTGATAGATCTTGGTGCCCAGGATGACTGCGAAGACGGCCGTGGCCAGTCCTCCCGCCAGTGCGAGATTGGCGGGTCGTCGGAACCAATCCAGCCATGAGGCCGACCCGCCGGCAGGAGCCGGAGTTGTATTATCCAAGGATTGGAGCAAACGGCGTCGCACAGCCGGGTCGGTCAACAGTTCTTTCAGTGCCTGCTCGTCGGCCAAGGCATTGAAGAGTTGCTGATCTTGCATGGCGGCGGTGAAGAGCTGTCGGCGTTCCTCCCGCGTCAGCGTATCCGCCGCGAAACCGCCGAGGAGTTTTTCAAGCTCGTGTTCAGCCATTGTTTATTCCCAGCTGCCGTCCATTGCCGCCAACAGCTGCTTTCGGCATCGAAGGTCCCAGGTATAGATCGTATTGATTGACTGTTGGCCCATGATCTTCTGAATCTCGGGAAAGGTTTTGCCCTCCAGTTTCCACTTGAAGAGTTCCCGGCAGCGCTCGCCGAGTTGCATGATCGCGGCGAGTAACCGGTTCACGCGCTGCTGTTGGTCGAGCTGAGTGGCCGGATCATCACCGGGATCAGCCAGCGGCAATTCCTCGACCGACTCCTGATTGTACTCGCCTCGCCGGAAGGCCTTGCGGTGGGCGTCGAGCATCTTGAACCGCAAGACCTGAAATGCCAAGGGGACCAGTTCGGTCAAGTCGGTGACCGCGGGGTACTTCTCATGAAGGACGACCAGCGTCTCCTGGGTCAGATCTTCGGCATGGTCTCTCGATACTCGTGATGTCGCGAAGGCGAGAATCCTTTCGCGAAGCGAGGCGAGTATCTGATTGCGGTCCATCGGTGCGCCTGACTACCGGATCAATTGAATCGTTGAATGGGGAAGAATGTCGCCGAGGGAGCGGAAGCCCAGTTTCAGTCCGGTGCACACTTCAACCTGCCGGTCGAAGCGGTTCTTGGTCTGTATCATCTTGCGCAACGTGCCGAAGGCGACGCGTCCCCAGGCGGCGATGTGAAAGACGGACAGCGGGTAGTCGGTGCCGAAGAGCAGGCGCTCGTGGACTTCCGGGTAGTTGCGCAGGTGCAAGAGCATCCGGAAGCGGTTCGGCAGGGTCAGGGCGGAGATATCGGCATAGAAATTCGGATAGCGCTGCACCAGATCGCGCAGGGTCGGGAGGAATTTCTCGAAGAGGATCAGGCCATAGCTACAGGCGTGAGCGGCGATGACGGTGGCCCCTTCGTCAAGCGCGACTCTGAGTCGGTCAGGTTCGCCGACCGATTGATCCTTGCCGATCAAGCTGAACTCGTAGCCGACATGGCTGAGAAACGGAAGCTTCCGTTCGGCGAGTGCCCGATAGAATGGCTTGTACTTTGGATCGGCCGGGTCGAATTGTTGCGCGTTCGGCAATACCTTGACCAGGGTTGCTCCGGCGTCCGCGCAACGGTGCACTTCGTCGACCGCGTCCCGCCGCTGGGGGTTGATGGAGACGCCGGCCAGCAACTCGTTCGGATGGGCTTGAGCGGCCTTGAGCACATAGTCGTTGCTCACGAGCAGATCGGTATGTTCCAAGCTCAGGATGCCGGTGGAGTCATAATGGCCGTCCATGCCGAGCAATACGCCTTTCTGCACATGCTTCGAGGCGCGCAGTTCAACGAGCAGATCGTCCAGATACTTTTCATTGGCTTCACGCGGGTGGTCGACTGAGAGGCCATGTTTCCAAAACAGGAATCGAAACAACGGGCTCTTGAGCATCTTCGGCGAGATGTAGCAGCCGTTGTCTCCATCCGGAAGGGCGGCGAGATGCACGTGGCAATCGACCAGCGATTTTGTGGCGGTGTTATTCATGGCGTGTCTCTTTCATATTATCTGAAGTCACCGGTTATTCCCACGCAGGTCTGTATCCTTCTTCTGCCAGAGATGTGATCTCTTGTTCGAGGCTCGTCATGAAACTTGTTCGATCGCCGCTCCAGCGAATGGGCTCCCCGATGAACACATCGCAGAAAAACGGAACGAGCAGAGCCTCCCCTTTTGGGAGCGCTTTGCCGAGGCCGTGCAGAAAGATAGGTGTGATGGGAACGTCTGAGTGACGTTTGGCGAGATGGGCGATGCCGCCTTTGAAGGTGCCCATCTGCTCCGGATCTCCCCGCGACCCTTCCGGAAAGAGAATCAGGATGTCTCCGTTCTGCAGGGCCTCAGAGCAAGCGGCTAACGGGTCCTGGTGTCGGTCGATGATCTCACGCTCAAGCGGAATGATGTGCATGATGTTCAAAGCAAACCATGCAAGCAGACGGTTGCGAAGGAAATAGTCTTTTGCCGCCACCGGCCGAAGGCGCGGCAAGAGCAGCCATGGAAGGAGTGTCATCAAGACTAAGGTGTCCAGGTGGCTGTTGTGGTTCGAGACGATGATAGCCGGTCCCTTGGCGGGGATCCGTTCGCGATGACGGACATTGAGGCCCAGCACCACCAGGACGAGAGGCCGAACGATCAAGAGGAAAAACAGCTGCTGGAACACGGGATCCCTCAATAGTGGAGATAGTAGACAAAATGAAAGAGCAGCGGTGCGGTGTAGGTCAGGCTGTCAATCCGGTCGAGGATGCCGCCGTGGCCGGGCAGCAAGCTGCCGCTGTCTTTGACCCCGATGTCGCGTTTCAACGCCGAAATGGTCACGTCGCCGATGAAACCGCCTAGTGCGATCAGGAGTCCTGCACCCAGTGATTCGACGAGCGTCAGGGGGGTGAGGTGAGGTGCCAGGAGCATCGCCAAGGCAATGGTCGTTCCCACTCCGCCGAGAAACCCTTCCCAGGTCTTGTTGGGGCTGACCTTCGGGATAATCTTATGGCGTCCGGTGAGCTTCCCCCAGACGTATTGGGCGACGTCGTTGAACTGCGTCAAAAAGATAAGATACAGGACCAGCCCCGCGCCGCCGCCGGCCGGATTTCTTGCCCCGTCCAAGACCAGAAAGAAGGCCGCATGGCTGAGGCTGAAGACCATCGTCATGAGGCCCCAGTGCAGCGTGCCGGCCGCCCGGAGAAAGTCCTTGGTGTCCCCGATGATGACCATCCTCATGGGCAGCAGGAGAAAGAGATACACGGGGATGAAGATGATGAACATGCCGTACCAGTGCTCGTGGACCCAGTAGTACTGGAAAGGAATCGCGGCATAGGCCCAGAACAGCACGCGGCGATCCGCGCGTCTGGTCGGGATAAGGGATAGGTATTCTTTCAGTGCGAGAAAGCTGACGAAGGCAAAGAAGAAAATTGAGGCTGTTTGGCTGAGGAGAATGGCGCCGGAGAAAATCCCGATCATGATCCACCAGGACCGGATACGCTCGATGAGTTCCGTATAATTCTTGTCCGGATGCCGCCGTTTCAGCAGCGCGGCGATGAGCGAGGCGACCATGAGAATGCCGAGGACTCCGCCCAGTGCCGTCAGGACCGATGGTGTGAGATGCGACAGCATCATCGGGGGCTCTCTCGCAACGCCAGACTGGCACGGTTGTAGATCGTGAAGAGCGAGAGCAGCAGCATGATGGACAACGCGGCGGTCACCCAGGTTCCTTCTGCCACCCCCAGTCCGAGCAGGAGCGCGATCAGTCCGAATGCGAAAGCCCGGTCGCTCTTGCCCATCGGGCCGGCATAATTGCGAGCGGCGCCGATCTGAATCGCCACGACACCGACCATCTCCACCATCACGGCCAGGATAACGATACCGACCACCAGCCAATGATTGAAGGCCGGGGCCAGTGCCAACGGCAGATAGAGTGCTGTGTCGGACACCACGTCGCCCAGTTCGTTCAGGACTGCGCCGATTTTCGTTTTCATATTGTGTTCGCGCGCCAGCATGCCGTCGATGGCGTTCAGGGCCATGCGAACGAACAGCGTTCCCGGGAGAAGCAGAAGCAGTGAGGTCTGGTCAGGATGCGAGGCCATCGCGCCACCGACCAGGCAGGAAAGTGCCAGGGCCGCCAGCGTGACGTGGTTTGCCGTTACCTGTGCCGCGGCCAGTGCGCGAGTGAGGGGGCGCAGGACATTCTGAAACGCTGATTTGAGTTGATAGATACTGGCCATGGCGATCTACGTACTCCTGCAAGTCTGTGCCAGCGTAGCATGCCGACTCGGAAAGCCAAGTCAAATCGCCCTTGTTCGATAGCCGGCCGCGCCGTCTTCACAGACGAAAGTGGCTATCGCTTACGGATCAGGAGGCGGCCTAGCCAGACCAACCCGACCATGCAGCCGGCTGTGAGTGCGAGCACAGAACCTGGAATCGTTGCCGCTTCGACCGGCGCCGGAGCCACGCGCAGCTCAGGTGGAAACGGGCGAGGCGGCACGGGGACCGCTTTCCACTTCGACCGGTCCGATGGCACGCGCTGCTGATATTCATCGAGCGATGCCACGGCAGAGGTGCCCATCGCGCGGCTGGAGGGAATCTGCGGGATGTGAACATAGAGCACGGCTTCAACATCTTCCGTCAGCCAGTGCTCGAAGGGGGTGAGTGTTCGCTGCAGATTGGATTGCTGCAGGAAGTGGAGGAGATCGCTTCCGATCGCCTCAAAGGTGACCCGCGGCAGCAGGCGGGTGAGTTTCTCTGAAAAATAGCGATACACCTTCAGCCCGCTGGTCAGGCTGCGATCTGAGGCGGCCATGTAGACATAGCCCGCCGTCGCCTTCAGCCGGTTGCTGGCGCCTTGGTGAGGAATCTGCCAGCCGAGCGTGCGGAGTTGATCGATGCTGAGTCCCGCGCAGTTGAGCCGCGAGTGATCGTAATCCAGCTCGTGCCGGTAAAAGCGGCGAAACACGTCCTGGATGGCGGCTTGATAGGCAGCCGGGATGCGATCCTGTTTCAAGACCAGCACGAGGAGCGCGCTCGGCCGATAGTAGGATTGCCCGCTGTTGAGGTCCATGAGGTAATTGTCCATGGGGACCATCGCGGGGAGAATGCCCTTTTCGCTGACCACGTCGGCGTCGTAAAAGTTGTTCACCATCCAGTCGGCCCATTCTCCATCAGGGCCGACGCGTCCTGTGACGATGCCGAAGTGTCCTCCGTGGGCCTCGTCGTCGTCGCCTTGCGGGCCGTTCAGAATGGCGCCGAGGACCGGCTTCCCGGCCCATGATCCGTCTGCTTTCCCCCACAAGAGGCGGGTCGTGATGGTGCCTGCGGGAAGCCCGTCCGTGTTTTCCATGAGGTGTGAGATCGTTCGGTCATCGGCGGCGACCGTGCGCGCCCGATCGGGTGTGAGGAGATAGTCCGCCGGCCAAATAGTGCGGGCTTCGAACGCAGATCCCTCCGCTGTGGAGATGGTGCGGCCGCGCAGGCGCAATGGATGCGAGCTGAAAAAGCGCGCGGTGGCGTCATTGTAGTACGACTGATTGGCCGGGAGCTTCGGCGCCAGGCGAAGAGCTATGGAGCCGATGTCGGGGATGTCGAGATGAGTCTGCTCCGGTCCGAGGGTGGCGCGGGGAATGAATTCCGGAGAACCCAGCCACACCAGAAAGGGCGGCTGATGGGCGACTCCTTGTTGCTCCTGCGCCAGGGGAATCGCGATGGCTTCATCGGCAAAGTACCACAGGGCTTGCGGCGGCGTGCTGCAGTCGCTGCATCGACCGGTCGTGGCGGTGAAGGCCGACCCGTCGAAGAGTCCGAGCGGTTCGTGTTGCAATGGTGACCGGCCGATCTGCGCAGCAGATGGGGGGCATCGTTCCGTCAAGCGCCGGTGCGGCTATGACAGGGCCCGGGTCGAACACGACTGTGGTGGCGAGTAGGATCCCGGCAACCGTGATTGGTGGGGCGTGTGAACTCATCTGTGAGCCGGATTGAGTGCGAAGCTGTCGATCATGCAGCGGGGCGAGCAGCAGTTGTGCCGTGATCGCGCCGACTAGGGCGAGGAACATGTCCCACTGTGTATCCCACTCATCCCCCTGCGTCCCAAGAAACGCGGTGGCGGATTGCCCAAGAGTGACCGCCGCAGACCACTCGAAGAGTTCATAGAGCGCACTAAAAGCCAGGCACACGGAGCAAACAAGACCGAACAGCCATCCCGGATGCTTGAGCGGCGTCTTGTTGAGGAGCAGTTCTCGCATCAGGATGGCCGGCACGAATCCCTGCACGAAGTGGCCGATCCGGTCGAAGTGATTGCGGGCGAAGCCGAGCCAGTCCTGCATCCAAAACCCCAGCGGGACGTCGGCGTAGGTGTAATGGCCGCCGATTGAGAGAATGGCTGCATGAATGGCCAGGAGCCAGTAGAGCAGGGGCGTGAGAGGATTGCTGCGAGCGGTCGCGATCAGGACGGGGAGCGCCAGGAGGATCGGGAAGATTTCCAGAAACCAGGTGAGTCGATCGTTAGGTGCTAGGCCGGAAGCGATCAGTCCGCACAGAACCACCGTCAAGAGGATGGCCGGGATACGCGAGCGATTGTGCATAGAGGGGACCGTCACGACGCCGGCATGAGCCGTTCTGCTGCGAGGCGTTTGACGCTACGCAAATCCAGTTTGCCGGTGCCGAGAATCGGGAGCGCGTCGACTTTCACGAATTGGCTTCTTGCCGGGATGAAGAGATTCGGCAGTCCACTTGCGGCGACTTTTGCAAGAATCTCGGGGAGGCTGGCTTCGTCGATGGTGTGGAGCACGGCCAGCCGTTCGCCCTTTTTCTCATCCGGGAGACCGGTCACGGCGAAGACCTGCAGCTCGGCGCCGGCCGCCTGTTGCAGCGCTTCTTCGACCTTGCCATGCGGGACCATCTCGCCGCCGATTTTCGAGAAGCGGGAGAGGCGATCCGTGATCGTGAGAAAGCCGTCGTCGTCCAGTGTCGCGATGTCGCCGGTGATGTACCAGCCGTCCTTCATGGCTTTGGCCGTGAGGTCTTCGCGGCCCAGATAGCCGCTCATGACATTCGGACCTTTGACCAGGAGCATGCCGGCCTGGCCGGGCGGCAGGATGGCCCAGGTTTCGGGATCGACGATGCGCACCGACACACCGGGGAACGGCTGGCCGACGGTGCCGCGGCGCGAGGCGACCTGATAGAAACCGGAGGCGCGGAAGTCCGGACAATTGGACGAAATGACGGGGGCGCATTCTGTCACACCGTACCCTTCGACGGGGGCGATGCCGAACTTGTCTTGGAATGCCTGCACGAGGCGAAGCGGGAGTTTTTCCGCCCCCGTGAGCACGACACGCAGGTAACTGAATTGCTCCGGCGTGCAGCGGCGCAAATAGAGCTGCAAGAATGTCGGGGTCACGACCAGCAGGGAAATGCGGTATTTGCTGCAGAGCTCGCCGATGGCCCCGACATCCAACGGAGACGGGTGGAAGACGACACCGGTGTTGTGACGCGCATAGAACCAGAGCAGCATATACCCGAAGGAGTGGAAGAAGGGCAGGATGCCCAAGGCGCGATCGGCCTGGCTGATGTGGATGACCTGCCCCGCGCCTTCGACGTTCGAGTTGATGGCGAAGTGCGAAAGCATGACGCCTTTCGGTTCGCCTGTGCTGCCGCTGCTGAAGATGATCGTGGCCAGATCGTCCAGGCTGATCGGCTGCTCGCGTCCGCAGGCGCGCTCCAGGAGTCCGATCGGCGCAAAGAGTCCGAGCAGCAAGGCGATGAATTGTGCGCTGCCGGAAATCGTCTTGGCGATATCCTCCAGATACAAAATGGTGACGCCTCCCGGGATGTCGAGCTTGGCCTTCTCGATAAACAGGCGGCTGGTCAGCACGGTCTTGAGGCCGGCCTGAGCGACTGCCGACTCCAGCCCGACCCGACCGACGGTGTAGTTCAAATTAACGCTGGTTTTTCCGGTCAATGCGGCGGCGACATTGAGCAGCGCGCCGGGTACGCTTGGCGGCAACAGCAATCCGACATAGCGTTGCGCTTTCCAATGCGGCTTCATGGCGCGTGCCAGCGTAATGGTGCCGAGCAAGGCTTTGAGTCCGGTGATCGATGGACGTGCGGCGTCCGCCATCGCGAACGTAAGGGGATGCCGGCGCCAGGCCGAGATGACCGGGCGGTGGATCGGCTGCTGATCCGCTTTCCGGAGCGTCCAGGCGGCTTCGCCCAACTCGCGCACGAGTCGGCGGAGTTCGTGCGCCGGGGTGTCGGCCGGCTGCGGCGCGCCGAAGGAGACCGTGACCGGATAGGGGATCTGTTCCGGAAGCTTCCAGATAAAACGTCCTTTCACGAAGCTGAACAGGCTGCCCCAGACGCGATCCAGATGGACCGGAATGATCGGAACCGTGCGGCCTTTCACGATGCGTTCGAAGCCACGGCGGAACGGCAGCAGGGTCCCGGTTCTGGTGATTTGCCCTTCCGGGAAGATGCAGACGATCTCGCCGTCGTCCAGCGCCTGACCGGCGCTGCGTAGCGCGCGCAGGATGATCCGCGGTCCCCCGGAAGAGGAAATCGGGATGACCCGCATAATGTCCATCACCCATTTGAACAACGGATGGGTCGCATAGGCGGCATCGACCACGAAGCGGACCGGGCGATCGAGGCTGGCAATCAGGAGGAAGCCGTCGACCAGCGACATGTGGTTGGGCACCAACAGCGCTCCGCCGGTCTGCGGCACATTCGAGGGGTGGACGACGCGGACGCGGTAGACCGTTTTCGTCAGGAGAATGAGAATGAGACGGACGAAGGCGCTGGGGACCAGCCACAGGGCCCAGAGCGTGCCCCAAAACGTCGCCGCGGCCGCCGCGAGGAGAATGCCGGTGGTGGAGAGGCCGAGTGAAGCAAAAACGCCGCCGCTGAGCGATCCCATGAGTACGCCACTATACGTACATGTATTCGAGAGGGCAATGATGCTGCCGCGTCGATCGGCGGGGGCATGCCACTGGATCAACGAGTTTACGGGTACGACAAAGAGTCCGCAGGACAAGCCAAGCCCCGCCATCAAGATGAGTGTGCCGTAGAGTCCGGGACCCAAAAGCCCCAGCAGCAGGAGAAACGTACAGATTCCGAAGGCGCCCATCGGAATCAATCCGTACTCGACACGCTCACCGGATAGCTTACCTGCGAGCATTGCGCCGGCGCCGATGCCGATCGACAGGAGCGCAAGGGGGAGGCCGGAGAGCGAGTCCGAGAGATGCAGCGCCGTCTTGGCGTAGACCAACATATCCTGGCCGACCAGGCTGGCGATCGTCCAGAAGAAGGCGGAGCCGAGAACGGCGAGGAACAAGGTTTGGTCGGAGCGGACGGCCTGAATGGCACCCCCCAGAGTGGAGCCGATGCCTCCCTCTGTGCGGGCGGCCGGAACGGCCGGGACGGTCAGTGATGCGCCGAAGCCAATGAGCGAGAGCAACGTGAGTGCCAGCGGAGCCAGCCAGGTGGCAGAGCCCGCGCCATCCAGCAGCATTCCGCCGACGGCGGTGCCGCCAAGAATCGCGAGGAAGGTGCTCAATTCAAGAATGCCGTTGCCCTGGGTGAGCCGGTCATGCGGCAAAATCTCCGGCAGGATGCCGTACTTCGCCGGACTGAAGAGGGCGCTGTGGGCACCCAGGCAGCCGAGGACGATCAGCGGCAGGATGCCTCCGGCCGGATCGATGAAGAGGGCGACCGTTCCGGCGGCCATGAGGCCGACCTCGACGGCTTTCATGGACACAATGACCGTACGCTTACTGACGCGGTCCGCGACGACGCCGGCCACGAGCGAGATCAGCATGAGCGGCAGCGTGAAGATGACGAAGGTCAGAGTCGTTTGCGACTGAGAAGCCGATTCCAGATCCGCGCCTGGTGCCATGGTCGTCGCGACCTGGCGAATGCCGAGGAGCGCGACCATGAGTTTCCAGGCGTTGTCGTTAAAGGCACCGAAAAACTGTGCGATCAAGAGACCGCGAAGCGGATGCGACGATGGAGTAGTCATGCGGTACGCCTGGGTGAAGTGCAACTGTTCGCATAACTATGGGGCAAGCTCATGTGGAGGTCAAAGAAAACGTCGCTTGGAGCGAAGGAATGCGGGTATTTCCCCTCGTCAGGGGGAGCTGGATGCAATGAAACGCGTCCCCGCTATGATCCAGGCGGGCGGTCCGTCGGCAGCCCTTCCAATTCCATAATCCGCAAGGCATTCGTCGTCGGGCAGGGACCTGGGCGAAGCTGATAGTCAAACTGCAGCGTGCCGGCTGAGACGGTTTCCTGAAAGTGACAATTGGTGAGCCCGGGAATCGATTGATCAAGATCGGCGAGTTCCAGATCGTGGGTCGTGACCAATCCGTAGCCGTTGCCTCTTGCCAGCGCCCGCACATAGGCGCGACTGCCGATCAGCCGCTCGCGATTATTGGTGCCTTTGAAAATCTCATCGATCAGGAAAAGCACCGGGGGAGCGTTCCGATCCTCCGTCGCCTGGAGGAGCGCTTTCAGCCGTTTGACTTCCGCATAGAAGAAGGACAAGCCCGCATCCAACGAGTCGTCCACGCGAATGCAGCAGGCCAGACGGCTCCAGGTCCATGCAAACCTCTGTGCGCAGACCGGCGCACCGGCTTGCGCGAGGCAGAGGTTGATGCCGATCGTCCGGAGGAAGGTGCTCTTGCCCGACATGTTCGAACCGGTGACCAGATAGATGGTGCCGCAGCGCGCGAAGGAGATGTCGTTGGCGATACGGTGCTGCGATGGGATGAGCGGATGGCCGAGTCGGGTGGCGGTCAGCGCCGTAGGGCTCGCTGGATCAGGCCAGACGTAAGACGGATGGAGATAGGCAAAGGTCGCGAGGGCCGAGGCGGCTTCTACTTCGGCGAGGCAATCCAGCCACAGCGGGAGCAGGTTCTGAATCCGATGTTGGAATTGTTGCAGGCGGAAGGTAAAGAACAGATCCCAGGGGCAAAGCGCATTGAAAACGAGATGAACCAGCGGATGGGCTTTGACGCTGACGCCATGGAGCACCCAGGCCAGACGGCGAATCAACGCCGACGGGGCCTTATCCGTTTCTATGAGCACGCGGCAGGTTGCGGCGAGTGCAGATCCCGGTTTCCGGGCGCGTTGTTCCAGGAACTGTAAGACGGTGCCCAGCTTCTCGACTTCGTGATGCAGGCCGACGGCATGTTCGAGCAATTCCTCTCCCTGATCGGTCTGAAAAAAGATCACGGCATAGAGGCCGAAGGACATCATCCAATAGGCCGGCAAGAGATTGAGCAGCGCGCCGAGGCCGAGGATCAGGGTGATGACAGCGAGTACGGCCTGGATCGGAAGGACGATGTGCAGATAGGGGAGATGCAGGTGATGCTGCAGGATAGCCGTAATGCGTTGTCCGTTGATTTCAGCCTCGCCCGTCAGTCGGGCTTGGACGTTCAGCCGATCCCGGAATCCTGTCAGTCGAGTCAGTTCTCTGACCAGCTGTTGCCTGGTCTGCCAGGTCTGTTCATCCGGCGGTTGAGTGAGGAGCCAGGATGCGAGTCGGTCGTGGCCCTGTGTGGACGTGGTCGTGTCGAGGAGATGGAGGAGCGAGTGCGGTCCGATCAGGTCGAGGTCGCGCGCGTAGAGATGGGCGTCCGCCGTGACAGGATAGCACGGAGGGAGCGCCTGCCAATCAAGGCGAATCCGGGCAAGGTGTTGGCGCTTGATCCCGGACCACAGCGTGAGCCGATGAATCCGATGTTCGAGCCTGTTATGATACGCGGCGATCGTGAGAAATCCGATGAAGAACAACAGGAGCGACCAGTTACCGGCGTCGTAGTGTTCCAGCCGGTAGAGACTCACGGTGATGAACAGCCCGATGAGAAATAGGACGCCTCGCCAGCGGGAGAATTGTGCGCTGGCACGTGTTCCCTGCTGGTGTTGTGTCTCGCCTCGCCGGAGCTGGCGGGTAAGTGTGTGTTCGCGTCTGGGGGTGGCCTGATCGGACTTCACGATGAGATCGACCATACTGGGAAGGGCGCGTGCTCGTCAATTGATTGTGAGAGAGAAGCGATGACGCAGGAGTGGATCGACGTCAGTATTCACAGCGCGATTGACTCTGGAGAATTGCTCGGGTTACTGGGCGATCCTCATGTGCGTGGCGCATGGGAGGATCAAGGGGTGACCCATCTCTATTGGTCTCGGGATCATTGGAGTGGCGACCAGTTGGGGCAGGTCCGCGCGGCGCTGGATCAACTCGATCCCTCCGGGCAAAGCAGCGGGACCGTCCATGTCGGGGACCTGCCGCATCAGGATTGGAATCGCCAGTGGGCACAGTCGGTCAAGCCGCTCCGGGTCGGGCGCCATCTGGTCATTCGACCCAGTTGGGAGTCTGCGCCATTGCTGGACGGCGATCTCGACATTATCCTCGATCCCAAACAGGCCTTCGGGACAGGCCATCACGCGACGACCCGCATGTTGCTGGAGTGGCTGGAGGAACTGATTCACGGGGGCGAGACGGTGCTCGACGTCGGATCCGGCAGCGGCATTCTGGCGATGGCGGCCTTGCGGCTGGGTGCGCGGTCGGCTGTCGGTGTCGAAATCGATCCTGTGGCGGTGGACTGTGCCCGGGAGTGTGCGGGCCAAAATGCGTTCGGTGCGGAGTTGAAACTCTTCTGCGGGACGCTGTCCGACGTGGCCGCGGGTATAAGGCCTGATCTGGTGGTCGCGAACATCGATCGGCAAACGCTCTTGCTGTTAGCCGATGAGTTGGCTGCCTATGGCGTGGCCGGTTCCCGACTCTTTTTCTCAGGTCTGCTGGTCGAGCAGGTGGAAGAGGTCATGGCGCGGTATGCCGCTTCGGGACTGTATCCGGTCCATCGGCGGGACCAAGAGGGCTGGGTGGCGCTCGAACTCGGTCGGTCGGAGTCCTGCGAAGCAGATAGACAATCATGAATAGCGGACGGCCTCCCTATCCGCATATTCATCAGATCAGCGTATCCGATGGCGGGGTGCCGAAGAAGCCGGTGCTGGAGGCTCGCGTGACTGTGCAGGGCGTAGAAGGAGATCGCCAGCGCAACTTGAAAGTGCACGGCGGCCCGGATCGTGCGGTCTGTTTGTATTCGTTGGATGTGATCGAGCAATTACAACAAGCGGGCCATTCCATCGAGCCGGGTTTTTCCGGAGAGAATCTGACACTGGCGGGGCTGGACTGGGAACTCATGCAACCGGGCGTACGGCTCACCGTCGGGCCCGATGTCGAATTGGAAGTGATGAGCTATACATCGCCCTGTAGTCATAATGCCCAATGGTTCCACGATGGGGACTATCAGCGCATCTCGCAGAAAAAGTATCCGGGGTGGAGCCGGGTGTATGCCAAAGTGCTGAAGGAGGGTGTCGTTCGGCCTGGCGATCAGGTGAGCGTTCAGGCGAAGGCCGGCCGATCCACGGAGTGAGCATATGACGTCACGTATTCTTGAACCGGAATTGATGGATGATCCTCTGCAAGCCAAGGCCTATGCCGAGGCGGATTTCTCATCGGAGAATCAGCGCTTCGTCGAGTTATTCCGAGAGTACTTCCCGGAGTTTTCCCATGGCCATGTGTATGATTTTGGCTGTGGGCCGGGCGACATTCCGATGCGTTTGGCCCGCGCGCTTCCCGACTGTCGCATTACGGGTATCGATGCGTCGCGGCCGATGATTGAGTTAGCCGGGCAGGCTGTTCGCCAGGCAGGGCTGTCGGATCGGGTGTCTGTGCGCTGTGAACGATTCCAGGATCTTGCCGGAGCCAACCAGGCCGATGCGGCTGTCTCCAATAGTCTGCTCCATCATCTGCCCAATCCCTTGCAGTTCTGGCACAAGCTGAGGCTCTTCGTGAAGCCGGGCTCGCCGGTGCTGGTCATGGATCTGCTGCGGCCCGAATCGCCCGAGGCCGCGCAAGCCATCGTGGAGCAGTATGCCAGTGGGGCGCCCGATATTCTGCGTCGTGATTTTTACAATTCGCTGCTCGCGGCATTTACGGAAGATGAAATCGGTTCTCAGCTCGCTCAGATGAATCTTACCCGGCTCCTCATTGATGTGCCGGATGATCGGCATTGGGTGGTCGGCGGCATCATCCATTGAGAAGAATGCTGAAAAAGGCCTTCGTCTCACCCTCCCAACCCCGGCGCGCCGAGACGCGCCTGACCCAGGTTTGTTTCTCGTCTCGACAAAATCCTCAACGTAGCCCAGAGGCTACGCCTCCGGTTTTCTCTCGCCTGCGGCCGCGTTGGATGGCCTTTTTGAGCATCCTTCTGATGCTGGCAGGCATCGTTTCTTTAAGTGAGGCGCAGTTGGATCGGCTCAGGCGATCACAGGCCCTGGAGCGTCCGCTTCCCACGGAGACGCTGATGGTGTCGATTCCTCAAGGCCCATTCGAGATGGGGGCAGCCGGCACGCAGGCGCTGGAGGATGAACGGCCTCGCCATCGCGTGACGCTCGAGGCTTTCATGATGGACATGCATGAGGTGACGACAGCGCAGTATGGCGCGTTTCTCATGGCGACGGGCCGGACGGCTCCATGGCTGTGGGAGACGGTGAGTCCGGTCACTCACAGCGACCGGCCCGTAATCGGCGTGGATTGGCATGATGCCGATGCCTATTGCCGCTGGAAAGGGAAGCGGTTGCCGGCTGAAGCCGAATGGGAGAAGGCGGCACGCGGTGTCGATGGGCGGTTATATCCCTGGGGCAATCAGGTCCCGACGAACGATGTCGCGAATTTCGCGCTGGGGGCGCGCTTTAGCTACAGTCAGGTGCTGATGCCGGTGCAGTCGTATGAGTCAGGAAAGAGCCCCTACGGCCTGTATCAGATGGCCGGAAATGTGGGTGAATGGGTCTCTGACTGGTACAGTGCGAATTATTACGAGCATAGTCCGGAGACCAATCCATTGGGTCCGGAAAACGGCCAGTTCAAAGTGCTGCGTGGCGGATCCTGGTCGGATCTGCCCAAGTATCTGCTCACCTACGGGCGATTCAAACTTCCTCCTGAGACGCGCAATAGCTACATAGGCTTCCGCTGCGCAAAATCGTGACGGCCGCTGAAAAGGCCCCCAACTTCGTTCTCGGATCGAAATAGTCCTCAACGTACCCCAGAGGGTACGCCTCCGGTTATTTCTCTCCTGCGGCCTCGCTGGATGCCCGTTTTGAGCAGCCGTTTTTAGTCGTCGTCCATCTCCTTGCGACGTACCCCACCGGTGAAGGAGCTGTCTTGGCAGCTCGGGGTGGGTGGGTGAGAAGCATAACGCCTCAGTCGCTAGACTCCCTGCGGCCTTGTTGGATCGTCTATTTGAGCATCCTGAATGAAGCGGCTGGTCAAAACGGTCATCCAGCGAGGCCGCAGCCGAGAGTAATACCGCAGGCGTAGCTTTGGGGCTACGTTGAGGATGTTACCGAGGTGAGAACGAAGCCGGGGACCGTTTTCACCAGCCGCTAGAGGATGCTTTTGCTGGCTTCGCCGGAGAGCGCACTTTCGTTGCCGACACTGTCGTAGGCGGAAAGGGCGAAGAAGTAGGTGGTGTTTCGCTGGAGACCGGTAACGGTGTAGCTGGTTACTTTTCCAATCACCGTGGGCGATCCCGAAGCGGTGTAATTTCCCGACGAGGTTCCAAAATAGATCTTATACCCGGCCAAGTCGTTTTCACCGTTTGCAGACCAGGATAGGGTGACGCTTCCGCTGTTGGATACAGGGGGTGGGGTTGAAGGCGGGGTGGCGGGCGGCGGAGTCGTTGAGGAGGGCGTGACCACAGGCGCGGACGGTTGTAGTAAGCCTGCTAGCCCCGGGCTCATCTGGACGAGCCGGGACATGGAAGGCGCGAGACTGGCTATGGGGAGACTGGCTATGGGGAGACCGGATTGTGCTGCTGCAGTCAATGGAGCTACTGCGGCAGCATTACGAGCTGCTGTTGGAGCTGCGATGTTGCTCAGGGAAGACATCGAAAGCGGCCTCGCGGCAATCGGAACAATCGGAGCAATCGTACGGTCACCGACTGGAGCCGGAGTGCTCTTTGATGGACTCTCTGACCCGGTTTTGGGTGCCGTGGTTGGGATGGTTCCCGCTGAAGGCAGTCTGGAGCTTGTCCTCGATGAAGGGCTTGGTTCGGACGCGAGAGGCGCGCTGACGACCGCCGAGGCCGGTTTCTTTGTCAATTTGTGGTGGAGTGTCTGCGAGGAGGGTGTCGTCACTGCCGGCGCAGTGGCTGCAACAGGCCGGGAGGGCATGGCCGCGGATTCTGGCCGCGGGACGATCGGCGATGCCGGAGCATCGGGACGGTGAATAAGGCTATGCTGTTTCGGAGTAGCCGTTTCTCCAGCGAGAACGGGGGCTGTCAATGCCATGGCCAGGAGCCAGATGCACGTGGAGAAGGTGACTGTTGGTCTATTTGTGGGTGAGGGGTTTTGGATCGTCATATCAACCTGAATTTGTTTTGGGTTCTGCTTCACATGACAAGAGTCCTTAATCTAAGCAATAGATGTGCCATGGCCAGCTTGCCATTTTCTGTAAAGATGATAAATATAACTGGTTGATGTTATGTGAAAATATTCTTGAACTTGTGAAGGAATACGTAGGCCATGGAAGCTAAGGCGTGCTCTGCCTGGACGAAATGGTACGGCGGCACGAAGCTACCTACGTGGCTGTTGGGGTGTCGGGATTGACTATAGGTTCGGCTGGAGGATGGCGACGAGGGCGATCCCGGTCAGAAAAGTGAGAATTGTAAGGTATTGCAGCAGACTTCTATCGCGAGCCCATTCATTCTGCCAGTCTTCAGGGTAGAGAGCGCTGTCATGATGCGAGGGGAATTCCCCGAAGAGGCCCAGGGCCTGCTCGAGTGTAATGAGTTGTTGTTTGGCTTGCCGATGGCGGTTGTGCTGCTGCCAGATGATCCCCATATAGGTGATCGCCAACAAGAGCGTCGCACAGGCCAGGAGCAGTCGAGATGTTGCTGAAAGCGAGTGTGCTGCGGGTCCCAGGAGAACGATGCTCAGTATGGCGACAAGCGATCCTGCTCCAATTGCAGTCCAGCGCATCATCTGGTCGCGGCGCCGATAGACCTCTTCCTTAAAAATCGGATAGAGCCGCAAAACTGTTTCACGCCGCTCATCTTCTGGAATCATGTCAGTGTGCCGTGAGCCAATCCGCAATAAGAGTCGTCATCCGGTTAAAATCCGCACTCTTCGTGAACTGGTGGTCGGCGCCTGGAAGGAGCTCCATACGGTTGGGGCAGGTCAGCGCGGCGGCTAGCTGTCGACTCTGGTGTAAAGGGACGCATTCGTCCTGATCTCCTTGGACTATCAGGGTCGGCGCAGTGATCGTCTTTGCCGGTTCGTAGGCAATGCGGCGAAGACAGTCTTCATAAAAAGCGTAGCGGAGCCGGATGCGTTCAGCCCCACCCATGATATTGGGGATGGTGTCGGTCGATTGCCACGCCGCCATCTCAGCATCTCCGAGCGTCAGCCGCAGTTCCTCGGCAAAGTCGACCACGGGACATTTTAAGGCCAGGCAGGCCAGATCCTGACGCTGCGCCGCTGTTAACGTGGCGACCAGTCCTCCAAAGCTGGACCCCATCAGCCCCAGCCGTCTGAAACCTTTTTGCCGGACGAGATCCAGGGCAGCATGTGCTTGCGCTACAGCGGTCGTTGTGGTGAGCGCCTCAAACGGGCCTTCGCTGTCTCCCTGTCCGAAAAAATCAAAGGCCAAGGTGGCAATGCCCTGTGCGTTGAGGAGGCGAGTCAGTGTTTTATTGGTCGTGCTGCGCTTCCCGGAGAGAAAGCCATGGCACAGGATGGCGATTCGATCTGTCTCATTGGCGGGAGCGGCCAGGACTGCGGCTACACGATGGCCCTGAGGGTCGGAAAACGAAAGATCCTGTTCCATGGCGGACGATTCTCGCAGAGTCGGTTATTCGATTCAGTGACAGGCAATTCGGTTCAGGAACCTACAGTCTGTTCCGGCTCGGTCCAGAGGACGGTGACCAGTTTGACGGAGAAGACGGTCAGGCCGGTCAGCAACAGCCCACACGAAGCCCACATGGCGCCTTGGACGTAGGGCGATGAAAGGGGCACATTCCAGGTGAGCGATGCGAGCAGGGCCAATCCCATCGTGCCCATACTGAGGCTCGCCACCTGTATGGTTCTCCAACGATTGATGACGCCCGTCAGGTGTTCGAGATAGGGACCGCGTTTCTTCGGGCTTGGCGCACGGCGCACGGCCAGCGTCACAGGAACGAGATGGGAGAGAGCTCCCACGATCGTTTGCAGAATAAATCCGATCAGCGCTAGGTGCGTGTACGCCACTAAGTGCAGCGACCCGAAGGGCATGATGGGAGTGGCCGCGATGTTGTTGGCTGCTACGAGCACGCCGAGCACCAGCGTGAGCACCAGGAAAAACGTGGCGATCAGTAGGTGATCCGATGCGGCACTTCCTTGATGGCTCGACCGTAACCAGGTGGTGAAGAGATTGGAGGCATAGAGTAGCGCACTGATGACCAGCACGCCCCCTCCGGCCATCTCGATCATCACCGAGGAATTCATGAATCCCGCGATCAGCACTGCTAACCCCAGCGGGAACAGCCACATGACGACCCGAGCGAGCCGTGGACTGGAAAGCGGCGCGTTCAAGACGGTCGGCAGCAGATTGTGCATCGTGCCGACGATCGCCAGAGTGATAAAGCCGAGAAGGTTGAGGTGGATGTGTGCGAGCCGAATGTAGCCGAACGATTGCTGGGCCCAGGCGAACGCCATGGTTTCCCCGCAGGCCAATCCGCCGAAGAGCGCCAGCACCGCCAGCGCGTAATACCAGAGGTTCAGCGGAGGGGCATTAAGGCTCTGCCTGGCTTGCAGCCAGGTGTCGCGTGCAATCCAGAGAAACGACGCGACGACGAAGAGCCCGCTGACACCGATCACCGTGTAGTTGTGGAGTCCGAATCCCGCAACCATTCCCACGGCACTCCCGTTGATCGTCACAAACAGGAGCGGGTGCGACTCGCGTTGTGTGCGGCCGGTCAGGAGGAGCGGAGAGATGAAGGTCAGCAGCGCGCCCAGAATCATTTGCGCCACTCCACCCACGAGGGCCGCATGCACATGGGCATGGCGTATCCAATGAGGGAGCGGCGTTCCCCGAACCAGGCCGACGAGGATGGCGAGCCCGACGAGCGACGCCAGCACTAGCCACGAGAATCCGGTCAGAAGGAACGTGAGCGGCCGTCCAGGAAGTCGCGACATCGTTGGTCCCTACGTTTCGAGAAAGTAGAAGTGATTGGTCGGGCCGGTGCCGTGTCCAATGGCAAGACTATGGCGGATCGTCTCCGTGAGATAGGTCTTTGCAGCCTGCACCGCATCCGTCATGGCCTTGCCGCGCGCCAGTTGTGCCGCAAGCGCCGAGGCGAAGGTGCAGCCGGTGCCGTGCGTATGGGGCGTGTCGATGAACTCGCCTTTATAGATATTGAAAAACCGGCCGTCATAGAGCAGGTCGGTGGCGCGCTCAGTGAGCAGGTGGCCGCCCTTGATCAGCACGTACTGAGAGCCGAAGCCGTGGATGATCTTCGCGGCGCGGCGCGCATCGGCCAGGTTGCTGATGGCGATGCCGGAAAGCTGCTGCGCCTCATGGATATTGGGGGTCACGACGAGCGCGAGCGGAAAGAGCAGTTTCTTGAGGGCGTCGATGGCATCCGGCTTCAGAAGTGCGCGGCCGGATTTGGAGATCATCACCGGGTCGACGACCAGATTCGTGACCTTTTGTATGGCCAGCATTTTCGCTACGAGTTCGACGATCGCCGTGGAGGAGAGCATGCCGGTTTTGACGGCGGAAACCTCGAAGTCGTCGAAGACGGCGTCGAGTTGCGAGGCAATGATGGAGGTCGGCAGCTCGAACACATCGGTCACATCTTCCGTGTTCTGCGCTGTGACGGCGGTAATCACCGACATCGCGAAGACGCCGTTGGCCGACATGGATTTGAGGTCCGCCTGAATCCCGGCGCCTCCGCCCGAGTCGGACCCGGCGATCGTGAGAACTTGCTTTAAGGTGCGTGCAGCCATGATAGTTCCGATTCGTTAAGGGGTAGCTGGGGTAACCGGAGTCGGCGATGTCTCAACGGCGAGGCCTTCGATCGTAAACGTGGCATCTCGGCGAGGCGATTTTTCATGAAAGGAGAAGGTGAATTGCGAAACGGCCGTGGAGTCAGCCGGCGCAACAAAGGTCAGCACCGCTCGATCCTTCTCCCGCGGCGAGAGTTCGATGCCTCTGGTGCAGAGCCCCTCGCGATTACCTTCGACACTTTGTGACCACTGCCCTCCCTGGTCGTCCCTCAACACGGTATTTTGGAGGAGGCAGAGCAGTTTTACATCGCGTGGAGACCGGTTTTCAATCGTCAGATCCATCCGGATCCGATTGTCCTGCCGGCTCAGCGCCCGCACGACCAATTCATAGAATTCGTTTCGATGGAAGCCCAATCCTTCCGGGGTGGTCGGCCCTTTCGGGGGCTCTACTTTGACCGCCGGCGGCTTATTGAATTCTTTGACCATTTCACCGAGGGGTCCGGCTTTCGGGATCATGCCCCGCGCCGCGCCGATCGCCTGGGCATTCGACGGGTTCATGAGCTTCACGGTGACCAGGATTCCCTCCGGAGCATCGAGGTAAGACCCCGTGACAAAGACGTCGGTGCGGATGGCCTTCGCCGCCCCCTTCAGGGCTTTGGGGGAAGTTGCCTCGATCTGGGTGATGTGTCGCTTTTTGAGCGTGGAGCTGACGAGCTTGTGTTCCACAACCTTCAGTTCGCCTGCTACCAATAGCTGTGTGCCGAGTTCCTCTGCTAAAAACTGTCCGATCGGCGTGACGGCGCCCTTGGCATCCGTGAAGTCGATAATGGCCAGGCGTTCCTTCTTGGCTTTCAAAGATTCGGCGATCACTCCGTCAGCCAAGAGCTTGAGGCTCTCCTCATAGTTTCCAGCCGCGAAGACGTGGCCGGAAAGCAGCGTGCCGAAGAGGAGTCCTGTTATGGCGAGAACCTGTCTGATCATACGAGTGGCGCCATTATACTCAGGTTGGGCTGCATGTCTAGAGCTCATAGGGATTGACTGGTATACCGTGTGCTGGTTTGATTAGGTGGTCTTTCTGCACAAGGAGCAGGCGTCTGAACGTTGACGCATCAGAAAAAGTGTCCTAGAGTACGGATTGTAAGAGGTGATTACTATGGCGACTGGAACGGTCAAACAGAGGATTCTTCAAGCGGTCGAAGGGCTTCCAGACACCGCTACGCTTGAGGATGCCATTGAGCGGCTCTGTTTTCTGGCGAAAGTCGAAGAGGGCCTCCGGCAGTCCGATAGCGGTGAAACAGTGCCCCACGCCGAGGCGGTTCGTCAGCTTCTCAAATGATGCCGCTGGTCTGAACTCGCCGGGCTATTGAAGATGTCCAGTCGATCAGGCGTTTCATCGCGCAGGATTCTCCCCACTACGCGCTACTCGTGACCCAACAATTGATATCTTCTGCTGAACGATTGCCTGCCTTTCCGCAGTCCGGGCGTGTCGTCCCGGAGGTCAACGATCCCGCTGTTCGAGAAGTGATTCACGGCACCTACCGGATTGTTTATCGCCTTATTCACGACGAGATCCATATCCTCACTGTTCATCACACAGCTCGTCTCCTCCGTCTTGAACCATGATTTGATAATTCCTGCATGGCTTGCGTGCGGTGCTCAGCCAATAGACAAGCCGCCTTAGGGCAATCAATACCCCAAGCTCACTGAGATTCAGCCATATCTTCAGCTGCATCCTGCGGCAACTCACCAGGATGATGCACGCGGGGTACGTTCAATTCTTATTGAGATGAGCCGTCATGACAAATGCGGGCTAGGGATTGAGGGTGTGTGATACGCAGTTTCTCCGAAACTGTTTTGCCTTATGCGGAGGGGTTGATACGATTCACCTGCCACGTGCGTGGGATGACAGGGCTTCTATCGATGCGGGAGGGCTTCATGAGTAAGTTCGAAGCGGACAGATTCAACGGCTTCATTAAGAGCGGGCTCGGCAAAGGCTTGTATAAAGATCTTCGGAAATGTCTGCTGCACAATGAGCGGGATGTCCATGCGGCAGCTTATGGCTACATCCGCAAGTTTCTAGAACGGAAAGGCCGTGATCGGTTGATCGTTCGGTGCGATGCAACGCTCAAGGGACCAGGCAGCCAGCGGCCCAGGCCAGATTTAGTGGTGTTCAATCAGCGCAAGCCAATCTATGCGGTGGAGTTCAAGGTGTTTCCAAGGATTGCAGGGGTTAACCGAGCCGCGGTGGAGAAAGCGGTGGAGAAAGATGTGCGCAAGTTGGAAGTGCTTGGCCTCAGGCATGGGTTGTCTTATGGGTTTCTTGTAGTGGTGTATGACAGCGATAGCGAGCTGTATCTGCCAGACCGGGTGCTGCGCAAACGGGACATCAAGAGGGTCTCAGTGATAGAGATCAACATGCGTTTTGATGTGAAGACGCTTCGGCAGCGCCGCAATTATGAGGCGTGGCGGAAGCAGTTCGATGCGATATGGGAAGCACAGCGAAACGGGGGACTGGAGCGATGCGCATAAGACATGCCGTTTGGTTTTTATGGCAACGGGTGGCGGCGCAGGCTTTAATTTAGAATTGCAAAAAACATGATGGCCTTTGTCGTAGGTGTTTGAGATGCCCCATTAATTGAGGAGACCCGCATGCCCGTCACAACCTTACAGAAACAAGATATATGGTATGCGAAGGCGTTGCTGCCGATCCTCAACCATGAGAAATGCGTGAAGCTGGAGCTCATATGCGGACAACGAGCGTCTTACCTCATTAATGACGACCGGCTTCTTGCTCTCAAAAAAGGCCGGACGTGGAAGCAAAAGAAGGGAAAGGCATGGAACTTCTTTTTCTTATCCCCATTGAAAGAATTTCTAGTTCAGAAAGCGGCCGCTACTAAGAAGGTCTTTCTCCTCCTGGTCTGTGGCAACGAGGTCGTCTGTGCCATCAAATGGAGTAATGGATTTCGTCTTATGGGTGGTGACGCTGGTGGGCGGCAATCATGGCTTCGCGTTACATGCAAAAATGGGAAGTATTACGTGACGGGTCCCAATAAAATCGGGGAGACGATTTCTCCGGCACGATACACGCGCTCTGACTTCGTGAGCTATATCTTATCCTGAAGGTTTGAAGCATGTCATAGAGTCTGGGCCTATTCTAAGGGAAGACAGGTCACGGGCTGGGTAGCAGGGCTGGGCCAAATTGCGCGCAGCCCGAGACGGTCCTGCCCTGCCCCTCTATCCGCTCCCGTCATTTTGTCTCCCCCAATCTGGCCCGTGTGACTCGACGGGTGGCGCGAACCTGGGTGCCCGTCCGCCCGCAGCGGGGTCCCTACTCCGGGCGGGGTGCGAGGATGGACGGGCTGGTTCGCGACAGGACCCGTCGGCTCACACGGGCCAGGTTTCCTCGTTCCACGCCATTTCCCAGAACATCCACTCGTAACGGGAGCTGATGATGAAGGCTTCTTCCATCCGGCGTTTTTCTTCAACGCCTGCGGTCTTGGCCCACTGATCGACCTTTTTTCTCATCCAGCGTTGGACTTCGGCGAATTCCGGCGAGGCATAGAGCATGAGCCAGTTGCGGTAGGGATGATTCTTCTTAGGCGGGCCATTCTTTAAGAGATGTTGCCCGACGATGCAGTAGATCCAGGCGCAGGGGAGAGCGACGACGGTAATCTCCGCGGCCGATCCGCTCTGTGCCACGCTGAGCATGTGGCGGGTGTAGGCATAGTTCGTGGGGGCCATCGGTACGGACGTCATCTGCCTGGTGCTCATCTTCCACTGGGTGCCGTAGCTTTCGTGGAGGCTACGCTCGACGACGATGGTTTCTTCGGCCAGCTTGGCAAAGCGGAGCGCGCTGTCCGCATCCGGAGCCTTCACCGCCCCTGCGGCGAACACCCGTGAGAGGTCGCCGAGGAATCTGGCGTCCTGCAGAATGTAGTATTTGAATTTTCGTTCCGGCAGGGTGCCGTTGCCCAAGGCGGCAACGAAGGGATGGGTCAACTGGTCGTCCCAGATGGAGGTGGCCAGGGATCGGAGATGGTTTGAAAACGACATAGAGGCTCCTGATTCAAGGTGCTATGTGGTTAAGGGGTCGGCGGCCAGGGGCGCGGCAGCCGATTGATGCCGTCTAGCGCAGCGACTTTATAACATTCGGCCAGAGTTGGATAGTTGAAGACCGTGTCGACGAAATACTCGATGCGGCCGTGATAGGCCATCACGGCTTGCCCGATGTGGATCAACTCGGTCGCGCCTTCGCCAATGGCGTGGACGCCTAAGAGCTCACGAGTCTGTCGATGGAACAACAGCTTTAACATGCCCATTTCGTCGCCGATCAATTGTCCGCGGGCAATCTCCTTGTATCGGGCGATGCCGACACCGAAGGGGATCCGATCTTTGGCCAAGTCCTCTTCTGTGCGGCCCACCATCGAAATTTCAGGGATTGCATAAATGCCGTAGGGCAGCAGGGCGGTATCGGTGCGATCCGGGTGACCGAATGCATGGCAGGCTGCATGCCGGCCTTGCTGCATGGAGGTAGAAGCCAGCGCGGGAAAGCCGATGACGTCGCCGGCCGCGTAGATGTGCGGGACCGGGGTTTGAAAATGTTCATTGACCGCGAGCCGGCCGCGGCTGTCCGGCGTGAGGCCGATGTGCTCCAGCTGGAGATCGCGAGTGGCACCGACTCGCCCAATCGCATACATCAATGTGCCTGCCGAAATGGGTTTGGCCTTCTGTAAGGTGACGGCAATCTGGCCGCTCAATTCTTTCTGAATGCTGACGACTTCTTCCTTGTGGTACAGGGTCACGCCGATCTCTTTCATTTGTCGCTGGAGGGCCTCGATGATTTCCGCATCGACGAACTCCAATAAGCGTGGGCGTTTATCGATCAGAATGACCGGCACCCCCATGGTCGCCAGGATGGACGCGTATTCCGTCCCGATCACGCCACCCCCGACGATCACGATGGACTGCGGAATACGTTTTAATGTGAGGAGTCCGTCGGTGTCGATGATGGATTCTTCGTCGAAGGGGATTTCGGGCGGCCTGGCCGGCTCGGTTCCGACGGCGATGACGATGAAGTGGGCGGTATGCTCGACGGTCCCGGAGGTCTGTTGTACGCGCAGCCGGTGTGGGTCCGCGAAGCTGGCGGTGCCATAGATCATGTCGACAGAGTTGCGCCGCATCTGATCCTGGACGATCCGGATTTCGTGTGCGCCGGGCATGGCGCGTTACTTAGTCGGTGCAAGTCCGACTGCCAGGTTGTCGCAGAGCCGAAGGCAAGGAGAAGGGCAAGGGCGTCGCCGTGAGGCGGGGTCTGAAGGAAGTCCAATCCGAAACTGCGGGG